>JAYEFV010000452.1:0-27051 GCA_034658755.1 Thermodesulfobacteriota bacterium
TAGAATTTTGGTTCTTCTTCCCTGAAAAGTGTTCTTTATAAATAAATGATACAAACTCTTTGAGGTCGTGAGAGTAAGCACGGCAAGTATTTGCGGAGTACCCCTTTTCAGAGGAAAGGGACTCGATGAAAAATTCTATCTGTTTCTTCAAAGAAAGTGAAATCATCAAAATCAAGCTGCTCTACGGGTCTTTTTTTTCAGTTTGGTAAGGCGGCGTCTGTAAATTTTCGCCATTTTATTATCATTATTGCTAAGAGCGGCTTCTTGATCCGTCTTCAGCACCTTTATCTTTTTTTTAATTTCCCGGACTGAGGAATCAGTCTTTTTCGTTAAATCTTCTGTTATCCCTCTTGCTTTTTTTATTGTGCTGATGAGCTCGGGCTTGTTCATTCCATAAACACCTGTTATCTCAGGTATTTGTTTGCCAATCTCCCTCAATTCCTTGGCCGTCATTTTCTCCAGCGGTTTTTCTTTGGTCTCCTTTTTCTTTTTACCCATGTTCTAAAAATCTCCTTTTCTTGTATCATTTTAGCTTTATAAAAGAACGAGGCCGACACAGCATTCAGGTGATCAGGTTTTTAAGCGGGTTACTGTTCTGAGCTGTTAAAAACCGGTCTATCCCAATGCAATATTTTTTTTAAAAGGTCCCAATGTATATATTTGGTTGCCGTTGTTTATAAAGCACAAGCGGAGGCTGCAAAACCCCCGCTAAAGAGATAATTCGTTAACAATTTTTACATATTATGTCAATAAATAGATGACCTTTATTCTCCCTTCCCTTTTTTCTCTTTATCCATAAGCTCAAAGAACGGCCTGAAAAGATCAATAGGAAACGGAAAGATTGTGGTTGTATTTTGCTCGGTAGACATCTCCTGCATGGTCTGAAGATATCTAAGCTGCAAAGCAATGGGATGTTCACGAATAATTTCAGCAGCCTCGGCCAGCTTGTTTGCGGCCTGGAATTCACCGTCTGCATTGATTATTTTGGCACGCCGTTCCCTCTCCGCCTCGGCCTGCTTGGCCATGGACCGCTGCATCTCCTGGGGCAAATCGATATGCTTGAGCTCCACCGTTGTGACCTTTATGCCCCACGGGTCCGTATGCATATCCAGAATTTCCTGAAGATGAGAATTAATCTTTTCCCTTGCAGATAACAGTTCATCTAGTTCTGCCTGACCGCATACGCTCCTTAAAGTTGTCTGGGCCAGCTGGGACATGGCGTAACCGTATTCTTCCACTTCGATAACCGCTTTTATGGGTTCAATGACCCTGAAATAGATAACGGCATTTACCTTTACGGAAACATTGTCCTTGGTAATAACGTCCTGGGGATCAACATCCATGACCACAAGACGCATACTTACCTTTACCATTTTGTCAACAATCGGAATAAGGATGATCAGCCCGGGCCCTTTTTCCTTTATCACCCTCCCGAGCCTGAATATAACCCCTCGTTCATACTCGTTTAAAATGCGTATGGCCGCAGAGAGAAAAAAAACAGTCAGTATAATTATGGCGATTACCGTATACATTATATGCTCCTTTCAACCGGTTCCACTTCAAGGACAAGATTAACGATCTTTACAACCCGGACCCTGGCACCGGTTTGGATTGGATCTTTTGAGGTTGCTTTCCACAGTTCTCCGTGCACAAACACCTTGCCTTCAGGCATGAGAGCTTCTCTTACCACCCCTATTTCCCCGATCAGGCCTCGTGCACCTGTTCTCGGTTTATACAGATGTGATTTAAAAACAAGACCTGAAACAACCACAAAAAAGCCTGAAATCAGAACAATGGTCGGTATGAGCACTTCCCATGACAGTCTCATACCGGCGCCGCTGTTTTCAAATAACATAATAGAGCCGAGCAAAAGCGAAGTAATGCCCGCTATACTCAAAAGCCCGTAACTGGCCATCTTCATCTCCATAATAAAAAAAATAAGGGCAAGGACGATAAGGAGAAATCCCGCATAGTTAACCGGTATGGTCTGAAATGCAAAGAACGCCAGGACAATGGAAATCCCGCCGACAACCCCGGGAAGAACAGCGCCGGGGTGTGACAATTCAAAATAAAGACCGGCAAGACCGATCATCATAAGAATATACGCAATATTAGGATTGCTGATGGTCTTTAAAATTTTAGTCCTTAAATCCTCTTTCAGTAAAGTCTTTTTTACATTTTCGAGTTTTAAAACCCCTTTGTCTTGGATTTTGCGGCCGTTGATCTGACGGAGCAGATCATCTATGTCTTTTGCCACAATATCTATGACATTTGCTTTTAAGGCCTCGGTTTCCGTCACGGAAACGCTTTTTCGGACGGCCTTTTCAACCCAATCGGCATTTCTTCCCCTTTTTTTGGCGATGCTCCTTGCATGGGCCGCCATATCATTTATCACCTTTTCGGACATAGCGCCGCTGATTTCCTTGCCGCCGACCCCCACCGGATGCGCAGCACCGATGTTTGTTCCCGGCGCCATGGCTGCAATGTCTGCCGCCATCGTGATCATTACGCCTGCGGAAGCAGCTCTGGCCCCGCTCGGGGCCACATAAATCACAACCGGGACCTTGCTTGCAAAAATTGCCATTACAATTTCACGCATGGATTCGGCAAGACCACCCGGCGTGTCAAGCTCGATGATAATACATGAAACGCTTTCCTCCGAAGCTTTGGTAATCCCTTTTTTCAAAAACTCAGCCGCCGCCGGACTGATGGGACCCGACATCCGAATAATATAGACCTCATTTGCTGCTGTGAAACCGTTTCCGGGATAGCAAAATAATAATAGCGACAGTGCTAATATAATATGTATATATTTCATATTCAAAGTTTCATAACACACTAAAATAATTAAACCACAAAAATTATAAATAAGGAACTAAGTATCCAATGCCTTCATCAATTTTTTCATATCTTCCCAGACATCACGCTTTTTCCCGGGATTGCGAAGAAGATAGGCCGGGTGATATGTGGGCAAAACCTTTATCCTGTTATAATCATGAAAACGCCCTTTGAGTTTTGAAATAGGCATGGTTGTTTCAAGCAGTGCCTGTGCGGCAAATGTCCCCAGGGCACATATAAAATCCGGCTTTATGGCCGCAATTTGACGCTTTAAAAAAGGTAAACATACCTCTATTTCGTCCGGCAGGGGATTTCTGTTACCCGGCGGGCGGCACTTTATGATATTACATATATAAACCTGATTGCGGGTATACTTTATGGCCTCTATTATCTTTGTAAGAAGACGGCCGGCAGCCCCGATAAAAGGTTCCCCTTTTTGATCCTCATCATAGCCAGGTCCTTCGCCCACAAATACCAATCTTGCATGAGGATCACCGGCGCCAAAAACAATATTTTTTCGGCTTTCCGAAAGCCTGCAGCGGCGGCATTCACCCAGATCAATTCGAATCGCCTCCAGGGTTTCGGGTAAAAGCACCTCTTTATGTCCCCAAGATTCCATTATGTTAAGGCTCTCTTTTGAACAGTCAAAACCAGGGCAGCCGTTTTCGGATAGAAACCGGAAGCTTTCGCATAGTTCTTCAAGCGCCGTATCAAAATCGCTTTTATAAGACATCCAGACCTCAACATTTGTTAAGAAATGCGTTATTTTTTTAGACAAAAGCAATACGTTAATAATACATCATGTTGCTTGTTGCCTGTTACTGGTTAAAATAAGGTCCCAGTGAAATGGACTGCCGTATTTCACGGGATAAATATTCTATCAAGTTAAATACTAAATATGTTGTGCCACGGAGCTTTCCTTAATTTTAGCTCATTTTAGATCACTTCACACTTTTTTTAATATCCGATCCAGAAGAATATGGGCGACCTCATCTTTTTGCATTTCAGGAATAGCCTCTTTTTTGCCGTCTTTATAAAACAGGGTCACCTTATTGGTATCAATACCAAAACCCGAAGAAGGTCCCCCCACAAGATTTCCCACAATAATATCAAGATTCTTTTCAACCAGCTTTTTTTCTGCAAACGGTTCAAGGTTTTCCGTTTCCGCTGCAAACCCGACAAGTATCCGATCTTTTTTTCTCCTCCCAACCTCTTTCAAAATATCCCTGGTTTTTTCCAGTGACAAAACCAGTTCATCCTTTTCCTTCTTGATTTTCTGTCCGGACTGCTCCTTTGGGCGATAATCAGAAACCGCTGCTGCCTTAATAATTATTTCCGAATCTTCCATGTGCTCAAACACAGCAAGGTCCATCTCCCGGGCCGTGCCTACCCTGACCACCGTCACGTTATTTGGATCGGGAAGATTTGTCGGGCCTGTTATCAAAATAACACCCCCCCCCCTTTGTTCTGCAGCCCTTGCTACCGCAAAGCCCATCTTTCCGGAAGAAGGATTGCTGATGAATCGAACCGGATCGATAAATTCGCGAGTCGGACCGGCGGTTACAAGTATCTTTTTACCCTTCATATCTTTGGGTGAAAGATAAAATAACAGCCTGTCAAGTATATCTTCGGGTTCAGGAAGGCGACCGGGTCCGGTAGCACCGCAAGCAAGTTCCCCTGATTCCGGTTCTATAACAAAATGACCATCGGACTTGAGTCTCTCAAGATTCCTCCGGACCGCTTTTGCTTCAAACATATTCGTGTTCATAGCAGGGCAGATTACCACAGGACATGTTACCGCCAGAATGAAAGTGCTTAGCGCATCATCGGCAATACCGCCGGCAATCTTGCCGATAATATTTGCCGTTGCCGGTGCAATAATCACAGCATCCGCTTCATTCGCCCAATCAATATGCCTGATGGAGGCATCATCAACCGTTTCAAAGAGACTGGTACAGACCGGTTGACGTGATAAGGCCCAAAAAGTTAGAGGCCCTACAAACTCTGAGGCATTTTTAGTCATAATGACCCTGACGTTCGCCTCCTTCTTGATAAGGAGCCTTAAAAGTTCGATGCTCTTGTATGCTGCAATCCCTCCTGATACACCCAGTACGATATTTTTATTACTGATAATACGTTTCATCTCTGGTCACCGATATATCTTTGTAGTTTCTTAAGCTTGTGAATGCCGTTAAACTTGATCAAAAGATCGATCCATTCACTGAACAGCATGAAAAGACTCTCTCGATCTTTATCAAAGCCTCTGTTTTCAATTTCAGAAAGCGCATCGATGAGATCCTGGCGACCCGGTTCCTGTTTTAATAGGTAGTTATAAATTTCAGCCGCTTTACCCAAATTGCCCTGATCGGCATAGACTTTTGCCATTGTCCGGGTATAAAAAACGTCATCTTCCATTAATTTTATTTAGCCTTTCTGCCTTTCTTCACCTTGATCACAACCTCGTCTTTACCGATCACGCCAAGTTCATTTCTGGCCACATTCTCTACATATTCGGGATCGTTCTTTAATCTTTCTATTTCGCGATACAAGGAAAGGTTTTTCCGGATAAGTTCATCATTTTTCTTTAACAGCATGTCTCTTTCCGTTTCCAGCCGGTTTAAATCGGCAAGACCATGTTCACCGAATAGAGTGAACATTAGCAACGAAAACAGTACGATTATTGCAAAAGCAAGCAGAATATTTTGCTTTGAAATCACTTTTTATCTATGCCTTTCCCGGCTATAGCCAGAACATTTTTTAGTTCCTTGCTCTTTAGCAATAAGGAAAAAGAACCATAGAGAACAAGACCGGTCACGATACTTCCCATGAGCCCGAAAAAAAGGCCGGATAATGTCCCGTCTTCAGAGGGAATAATCAAAAACGCAGTGGCCCAGACAACAGCTCCCATAATCCCTGAACAAATCATTGTTTTACAAACAGACTCGGTAATACCTTTCAACCCCAGCGCACCGAGTTTTTTCCTCAAGACCCGGACAAGAAGCCCCAGGTTCAACATTGAAGCAAGGGACGTTGAGAGCGCAAGCCCACCGTGTCCCATCGGTCCCATAAGAATGACTCCGAGTATGATATTGGCGCAAACGGATACGACAGCAGTTCGTACCGGCGTCCTTGTGTCCTGTAATGCATAAAACGTGGAAACAACAATCCGTACCGCTGAAAAAGCCCAGAGACCTATACTATAATACAAAAGCGCGTATGCAGTCAAACGTGTGGTTTCTGAATCAAAAGCTCCTCTTTTAAACAACAGTGCAACAATAGGTTCCCTTAACACGATCAGGCCGACCATTGAAGGGATGGTGATAAAAAAGACCATTCTCATGGCGTATGAAAAGGTATCTCTGACAGCCTGCAAATCTTTTTCAGCCGCCTGCCTGGAAAGACTTGGCAGAACAGCAGTGGCCGTGGCTATCGCAAATATTCCGAGTGGAAACTGTACCAGGCGGTCAGCATAATAAAGATACGAAACACTTCCTTGGGCCAGTAAAGAAGCAAGCAGGGTCCCCACCAGAATGTTGATCTGATATACAGCGGCGCCGAATATGGTTGGAAGCATGAGCAGGCCGACCTTTTTTAGACCGGGGTGGTAAATATTTGCTTTTTCCCAGAAATAAAACCCTTTTTTTATAAGAAATGGCACCTGAAGTGCCAGTTGCAAAAATCCTCCAATCAGCACCCCTATGGCAAGCCCAGTCACCGGATAAGCCATGTGAGGTGCAATTAAGAATACCGAGCCTATTATGGAAATGTTCAAAAAAACCGGGGCCAGAGCCGGTGCGGCGAAATGATCGAGAACATTAAGTATCCCCATGCAAAGTGCAACAAGTCCGATGAAAAAAATATACGGAAACATGATACGGGTTAAAAGTACCGTAAGTGAATATTTTTCGGGTGAGGCGACAAACCCGGGAGCGATAACCCGGATTATAACTGGGGACAGCAAAATACCTGCAATAGCGGTGGCAACAAGCAACACGGAAAGGAGCCTTATGGCGGACCTTGCCATTGCAAAGGCATCATCTTTCCCACGTTTTGTGAGGTATTCGGTAAAAACGGGAATAAATGCAACGCTTAAAGAACCTTCGGCAAAAAGCCTTCTTAAAAGGTTGGGAATTCTGAAAGCTACAAAAAAAGCATCGGAAGCGAGCCCGGCACCAAAAAACCAGGCAATCACAACATCTCTTACGAAACCGAAAATACGGCTCAATAAAGTTGCTGATCCAACGACACCTACAGCTTTTGTCATGCGGTGATTTTCAGTGGTTGGCTGGTTTGTTGATCGGTTCATTATTAATTTAATATCTTGGATTTTTTACAACTTCTCGAAAATACAGGTTTTTTAATGGTAACCTGTTTATGCCATCAGAATGGAAGAATGGAACGGTGAGCTAAAATAAAGCTTGACATATCTTCAGCAACTCTGTATTCAAACCATTTTTATTTATAATATTAGATTGAAAGGAGCTTATAAAATTGGCTAATCATAAATCTGCGATAAAACGTGCGCGCCAAAACGAGAAAAAGCGCCTGCGCAACAAATCTTCAAAAACAAGGATAAAGAATATCGTCAAAGGCGTACGACAAACTGTTAGCGAAAAATCGGATGAAACAGCACTGGCTGAACTCGATATTGCAAAATCTATAATCGATAATGCAGCAAAAAAGGGTGTGATCCACAGGAAAACCGCATCTCGAAAAATTTCCCGCCTTTCCAGACTTGTAAACACCATCTAAGCCTAACCCGGATTTCTCACGGGCTAAGGGCTCGCTCAAAAATAACTTCACATTTTAATGCGCCGAACCATCCCGCCTGGCTGTGTTGCTCGTCGGTTAAACAGCCAGCTATTTGCCCTCCCCGCGCCTTGCCATGCGGGCGCCCTGACTACTGAAAATGTAAATTTATTTCTTCTAGAACCCTAACCGCCAGAAAGCTACACTGCAAAGCAAAAGTGCCTTTGTTATGGCTGTGAGATGGATTTTTTTAAAAATCAGCTGTTAACCTGTTGAAAATATTTTCCGCAAGCCTTTTGGAAAGCCTTTCGATGGCAACTCGTTTATTACGTTCTGTAGACTGTTTTTCGGGCATTACTTGATAGGCCTCGTTTTCGGAAACGGCTTTTGCAGACCATATGACCCCGCCGGATTTATCTGTTAATTGCAAATCAAGTTTAAGTATAACCCGTCTTTCATTGGAGGTATACTCCCCTTTGCGTGAAATTGTCTTGGAACTGCTCGATACAATAACACCGGTAAGGACTGCATCAGCATTGTCCCTCCCTGTTAAAACCACCTGCCTATGCCTTGTAAATTCATATATGAGATCATTTGTAATTATAGTCTCCGCCCCGGTTTCTGAGGTGCGGTTTTCAAACATCTCGATACTAATCGACGTTATACCGGATGGAAGACTTCCCCCGCCGGTAAATTGGTAGCCGCAAGCCGAAAAAGGCAACCAAAATAAAATGATTGCCCAGGCATATCTCTTTTTAACAAACAATAATCCTACTGAGGTTGATTTCATCATTTATACCACGATATTCACAAGTTTGTTCTTGACTACAATAATTTTCTTAATGGTTTTATTATTTATAAATTTTTGGACACGATCGTCCGAAAGGGCCAACGCTTTGATTGTATTATCATCTGCATCCACATCAACATGGAATCTGCTTCTTACTTTGCCGTTTACTTGAATCACGATCAAAAGTTCATCCTTTAACAGGGCGTCGTCCCTGTATGACGGCCATGATGCCAATAGAACGCTGGACTCAAATCCCAGGGTCTCCCAGAGCTCTTCGGCAAAATGTGGAACAATCGGCGACAATAGGAGCACAACAGATTCCATGGCAAATCGCATGGCCCTAGTATCTTGAGTATCACTTTTTACAGGCTCGGTTCCGTACATGGTATTCACAAGCTCCATGATTGCACTGATTGCCGTATTAAAATGGAACCGGTCTTCTATATCTTTTGTAACTTTATATATGGTCGCATGGGTTTTTTTGAACATTTCACGGGTTTCTCCTTCCAGAAGATCGGGGCTCCCATCAAAAGGGGCTGCATCCTTGATTGAATCAATCCAGTTCCAAGCAAGGCGCCAGACACGATTCAGAAAGCGATACCCACCTTCAACTCCCTGCTCGCTCCATTCAAGATCCCTTTCCGGCGGAGCTGCAAAAAGGCAAAAGAGTCTCGTTGTATCCGCACCGTATTTCTCAAGAAGAATATTCGGATCGACAACGTTCTTTTTTGACTTGGACATTTTTTCAACCCGGCCAAGGGTAACCACTTTGCCACATTTTTTACAATGCCGCTCTGCGCTACTCCCTTCCACCTCTTCAGGAAGAAGGAAACCGTGTTCCGGACATGAAACCGTCTCTTTACATACCATCCCCTGTGTCAAAAGCCGGGTAAAAGGTTCCTTGTATTTTACAAGTCCAAAATCGTTCAACACACGGGTATAATACCTTGAATAGAGCAGATGTAAAATAGCATGCTCAACGCCACCTATATATTGATCCACGGGCATCCAGTAATCTACGGCCGTTTTGTCAAACATACCGCTGTCACAATTCGGGCTGCAGTATCTTTCATAATACCATGAAGATTCCACGAAGGTGTCCATTGTGTCGGTCTCTCTTCTGGCCTCAGGGCTGCCGCAAGCTGGACAGGTTGCCTTTGCAAAATAATCGAGAGTCCCAAGCGGCGACCTTCCGCCCTCCAGAAGATCGGCATTCTCCGGGAGTAGAATGGGAAGATCCTTCTCCGGCACGGGAACAATGCCGCATCTTTTGCAATGAATCATGGGAATCGGCGCACCCCAGTATCGCTGCCTTGAAATACCCCAGTCCCTCAACCTGAAACCTGTCGTCTTTTTGCCCATTCCTTCCTGCTCCAGAAAAGAAGCGATTTCGTCAAGTGCCGTGACGTTTTCCATTCCGTCAAACCGGCCGGAATTGACCATCACACCTTTACCAGTGAATGCTTCGGTCATGGTGGCGGAATCCAGATCGTCATCATACGGTTTTACAACCTCCACAATATTTAGGCCGTACTTTCGAGCAAAATCGAAATCACGCTGGTCATGTGCGGGAACAGACATAACCGCTCCTGTGCCATACTCCATGAGTGCAAAGTTTGCGGTATAAATCGGCATCCGTGCGCCGCTCAGGGGATTGAGGCAATAGGCGCCGGTAAATACGCCCTCTTTCTCATAACTTTCCACCGCCCTACTCGATCGGTCCTGCATGGATATTCGTTCGACAAATTCGCGAACTTTGTCTTCCTGAAGTGTCCCTTTCGACAAATTTAATACCAGCGGATGCTCCGGAGCAAGGCACATGAAAGTTGCACCATAAACCGTATCCTGCCGGGTTGTAAAAACCGGTATCTGTTCATCTGTATTCTCTATGCGAAAGCGGATTTCTGCACCCACACTCTTTCCTATCCAGTTCTTCTGCATTGTGATAACCTTTTCAGGCCATCCGGGAAGCTTGTCGCAATGTGCCAGTAGATCTTCCGCGTAATCTGTAATACAGAAAAACCATTGCCAGAGTTTTTTCTGCCTAACTGTCTTACCACAGCGCCAGCACATACCGGCTTCCACCTGCTCGTTGGCAAGAACCGTCTGGCAGTGTTCACACCAGTTCAAAAAAGATTCCTTACGATAGATCATTCCCTTTTCGTACATTTTTAAAAAGAGCCATTGCTCCCACCGGTAATATTCAGGACTGCACGTGGCGATTTCCCTGTCCCAGTCGTAAGAAAAACCGATGCGCTTTAGCTGAAATCGCATGGTATCAATATTTTCATAGGTCCATTTGGCGGGATGGCTGTTGTTCGCAATTGCGGCGTTTTCCGCCGGCATACCGAATGCATCCCATCCCATTGGATGAAGAACATTGAATCCCCGCATTCTTTTGTACCTTGCTACCACATCACCGATGGTATAGTTCCTAACATGTCCCATGTGTATATTTCCGGACGGATAGGGAAACATTTCCAGAAGATAATATTTTTCCTTACCCGGATCCTCTTTGACCTTAAAAAGCTTCGATGTTTCCCAGAAATTTTGCCACTTGGATTCTATGGTTTTAGGATCGTATCTTTCATCCATTGTGTCTAGGCTACCTCGCTTGCATGGTTTAGTTTCTTAATGATAAATTTTGTGCCTTTCAAAGGCGGATTTACGACATGTTACGGATAAAAATTAATCATTAACGCACGAAATTTATTAATCTTTTCTCATATTTTTATAATAGAAAATTTTTTCTTTTCTCTCCGAGCCGTAGAATCACCAGTAGGTTACACCGAACTATACTTGCAACAGATTAATTTCACATGCCACAACATAATATAAATAGCAAGGGATAAGAAATCGTTTGACTTGTATATAACAATTTCATATTCATCTAAGAAAGCAAGTGCCTGAAAAAAGCATAAATCCCGGTATTGAAGGACCGATATTTTATGAGCAAAATCCTTATTAATGCCATAGATCCTGAGGAATGCAGGATTGCAAAAGTAAAAGATATAAAACTCGAAGAATTTCATATCGAAAGTGCTGCAAGGGAAATTATCCACGGCAATATTTACAAAGCAGTTATTACACGTATTGAGCCGAGCCTACAGGCCGTTTTCGTAGATTACGGGGCTGATCGCCATGGATTTCTTCAGAAGCATGAAATTCATAGCGACTATTTTCAAGACAATCTTTCAAAAGACAAGTCCATAAAAAAAATGGTGAGGCGTGGCCAGGAACTCCTGGCACAGGTCATAAAAGACCCGTTCATGAAAAAAGGGGCCATGCTCACAACTTACATATCTCTCCCGGGAAGATACTTGGTGCTTATGCCTGGAAACGATAACCGTGGCATTTCACGCAAAATAGAAGATGAAGATGAGCGAAGCCGCCTTAAAGGTATTATCAACAAACTCAAGTTGCCTGAAGGATTCGGCATCATCGTCCGAACCGCCGGAATAAACTGTACCAAGATGCGCATGTCCATGGATTTAAGATATCTTTTACGGCTCTGGAAAAATATCAAAAAAGATGTGGCAAAAGCAAAACCCCCGGCACTTTTATACAAGGAGCAAAACCTTGCTTTAAGATCCATACGTGACTATTTCACCCCCGACGTGACCGAAATCCTCATTGACGATATTGGCGTATATCATGAAGTTAAAAACTTTGTTAAAATCATTTCCCCAAAACATACCAAGATTGTCAAACACTACAAAACGGACAGGCCGATATTCACAAAATACCAGCTGGAAGAACAGATCGCATCCATATATGAAAGCCGTGTCAAATTAAAATCCGGGGGATATATTATAATAGCTCAGACAGAAGCGCTGGTTGCCATTGACGTCAATTCAGGCAAGGCCACTCAAAAAAAATCTATTGAGCAGACAGCTCTTCAGACTAATATTGAAGCAGCCGAGGAAATTTCTCGTCAGCTGCGACTCAGAGATTTGGGCGGTCTTATTGTGATCGATTTTATCGACATGAGAGATCCGAAGCATAAATTAGAAGTTTTTAGGGCCGTCAAAAACAATGTAAAATATGACAAGGCCAAAACAAAGATCGGCAAGATTTCAATGTTCGGACTGATGGAAATGTCGAGGCAGCGGCTCAGGCCCTCCATTGAATCCAGCAGTTTTGAATCCTGCAGCCATTGCGGGGGCAAAGGGCTTGTACCTTCCACTGAGATGCTGGTCCTCGAATTTCTCCGCAAACTTCGTCTTGAAACCTTAAAAGATGAAATCTCAAAAGTAAAGGGGATCGTCCCGTCGGTAGTGGCCGACTATCTTTTGAATAAGAAACGCAAGGAAATTCTTGATCTGGAAATAAGCCGCAACCTTTCCATCACCATCGAAGGAGATAACTCGGTCGTCCACGGCATGAGTAAGATTATTTGTGAACAGTAAAACACGAACCTAACCCGGACAAGCCCGCCCTCCTGACGACCGAAGTAAGGCGGACTGGCCGGAATCAAAAAATAAGTTTACAATTCAGAGACTATAGCTTATAATAATTATTAAAAGTCATTTTTTTGACTGTTTACGAAACCGTTTCAGTTATGCCAAAAAAACCCGCTCAAATATCAAGTAAAGCCATAGGAATTGCAGTAAGCTGTATAATCCTTATCACAGTTGCCGGTTTATGGTTCTGGGTGAATAGAGATTCAACGGTCAATACTCAAAATGAGACTGAAAAAGTTCATATACCTCCAACAGCAAAGAGTGTCATTGATTACAATAACATCGAAAAAGACAAAAAGCTCATAGCGCTTATGCAAAAGCGCAAGGCAGAATACGGAATTGAAAAAGGGGTTGACATTATTACAAAGTCTGATGAATCCTTTAAAATCGGTGATTCAACGGTTTCGATGCAGGAAATTTTGGATAAAATACGTATTAAAAGTGGCGATATTGTTGAAAGGGATGTCAAGTCAAAGAAAACGGATCCAATGAAAAATTCAGAATCATTCGGGATACACGTTGTTCAGCCTGGAGACAATATCTGGAATATGCATTTTAATTTCCTTAAAGATTACTTTGCTCATAAAGGCATCTCCCTTTCACCTCTTGCCGACGAACCTTCAAGGGGGGGGCAAAGTTCTGGGGTTGGTAAACTTCTTAAATTTTCTGAAAGAACGGTTAATATTTACAACATAAAAGAACGCAAAATAGATGTTGACCTTAACCTGATCTATCCCTTGAATAAAGTGGTTATCTATAATATGGACCAAATTTTTGAACTTCTGGATCTCATCGATTACGAACATGCAAATCGCATTCAATTTGATGGTGAAACGCTCTGGATACCGCCAAATCAATTTGAATGAAAATTCGGACCCAGAGGGACCCGATACACCATCATTCCTGTTCTCCAGACCTCCAGCACCCCGATGTTTTTTTGTATCCGTTCATGGAGTAATTGAGCAAGTGGAAATTCCAAAAAACAAATCACAAATAATTTTCTTTAGACTTATTTAGAATTTGGGATTTAATGGATCTTTGGCGCTTGGAATTTGGGATTTCAAAAAATTCGTGAGCGGTTACGAATTTTTTAACTAAATACCATTAATATTCGACCCGGTTCTAAGGACTATGTTTTCTATATTGAAATAAACATTTGACGTATGCAATCAATTGCAGTATATCAGCGCCGTTTTTTATACTTTTTTAATACAAAATATAAGGTGACATTTTAGTTTTTTGAAAATATTACCGCTTCAGGTATAATTAAATTTTTGTTGAGAAATCACGCCTGAGGCGAATATAACTCGTGGAAAATCGATTTGTTAAAAAAAACGATACTATTACAATGTAAGGAGGATTTATCTTGACAAATATCGCTTATGCAATGGGCCAAGGCGGGGGTGCTGCAGGCCAGGGAGCAGGAGGATTTTCATCACTGATCCCGATTATCCTGATGTTCGTTATATTCTATTTTCTGCTTATTCGGCCCCAGCAGAAAAAGTCCAAAGAACATCGTGAATTGATAAACCGTCTTAAAAAGGGAGACCGCATCATAACAAGTGGAGGCCTTCACGGTCGAGTTACAGCCGTAAATGAGACCACGATGACTGTTGAAATAGCTGACAAGGTCCGTGTAAAGATTGCCCGTGGCAACGTCAGCCAGGTAGTCCAGTCTTCATCACAGATCCAGGAATCAAAAAAAAAGAAGGGCTGATTCAGATAGCCATCCTTATTTGTAAAGGTTAGCTGATTTTTTTTCTTTACGATCACCTATGCACAAGTTTTATCCGCTTTCGGCGTGACTGAGTTCCGTCTGCAGCGTGGATTAGTGGCCGTCATTTTATTTTTGGCACAACTTCGGGAAAGGAAAATATCATTGAAAAATCTCTCATGGCGGGCGGTTTCCGTTATTGCAGTTATTGTCATTGCTGTTATTTACATACTTCCGACCATAAAACCATCTTGGTGGCCACATAAAAAGATAAACTTAGGGCTTGATCTTCAAGGCGGCATGCACCTCGCCCTTGAAGTGGATACGGAAAAAGCTGTAGAAAGCACCATAGAACGTATAAGCCAGGAAATGCGAAGCCTTTTAAAGAAGGAACACATCCGGCATGTCGGCTTGAATCGTATTGATGGAAGCCGTATTTCGGTGGAGTTTCGAGGCCAAGAAAACATTGACAAATTTGAAAAACTGCTTGACAAAGAATTTAAAAATTTGCGCATTCTTTCAAGATCAACCCACGACGAAATCCATACGATGATGTTGGATCTTCCTGACAAGGAGTCCAGTCAAATCAAGAAGCTGGCAACTGAACAGGCCCTTGAAACCATCAGAAACCGAATCGACCAGTTTGGCGTCAGCGAGCCTGATATTCGTCAACAGGGTGAAAAACGGATACTTATCCAGCTCCCCGGCATCAAAGATACAAAAAGAGCCAAAGATCTTATCGGAAGGACTGCTCTTTTAGAATTCAAACTGCTGAATGAGACCCATGATCTAAATGCCGCCTTGCAAGGGAATGTGCCTCCGGGCAGCGAGGTTCTCTATGGCATTAAAGAAGATCCGGAAACACGCCGTGTCATAAAGACTCCCTATCTTATAAAAAAACGGACCCTTTTAACCGGGGCACATCTAACTGATGCAAAGGTTCAAATAGATTCTCAATACAATGAGCCCTATGTTTCCATCAATTTTGACAAAAAAGGGGGAAGAGATTTTGCAAGGATAACCGGAGCAAATGTAAAAAAACGTCTTGCAATCGTTTTGGATAACAAAGTCTATTCGGCACCCGTTATACAGGAAAAAATCACAGGCGGTCAGGCCCGAATTACCGGACATTTCACCACTGAAGAAGCACGTGATCTTGCTATTGCCCTTCGTGCCGGCGCCCTTCCGGCCCCGGTAAAGATCCTTGAGGAGAGAACCGTGGGTCCTTCTCTTGGAACCGATTCCATTAGAAAAGGGCTCCTCTCAATGTGTGTAGGGGGTATCTTCGTTATCCTGTTCATGATTGTCTATTACAGGGGTTCAGGGCTTATCGCAGACTTTGCGCTGATTCTTAATATTATCCTGATTGCCGGAGGGCTGGCCGGCTTTCAGGCCACGTTGACACTACCGGGTATCGCAGGGATAATTCTCACTATCGGCATGGCCGTTGACGCCAATGTTCTCATATTCGAACGTATTCGGGAGGAAATGAAAATAGGCAAGACACCGCGGGCGGCAGTGGACGCTGGCTATGACAGGGCTTCTCTTACAATACTCGACGCTAACGTAACAACGCTTATTGCAGCCCTTGTCCTGTTCCAGTTCGGCACCGGCCCTGTCAAAGGATTTGCCGTAACACTCAGTTTGGGTGTACTTTCCAGTCTTTTTACAGCCCTTATTATGTCCCGGTTAATATTCGATTATTTTTTAGTAAAACTAAAGAGTAAAAGCCTGAGCATCTGATTATACCTTAACCTATTTTAATTGGAGCATTATAAAGCATAGCAACACAATCTTAGGGGACACCATTAATGCAGTTTATAAAACCTGATATCAACATCAATTTTGTCGGTAAGAGAAAAATTGCTTTCTTCATATCCCTGGCAATGATCCTTGTCAGTATTGCCTCTCTCTTAATTCATAAAGGACCCAGATACGGTATCGATTTCGCCGGCGGTACATTGATACAGGTAAAGTTTAGCACCCCTGAAAGCCTGAACAATATAAAATCGGGCCTTGCCACCATAGATTTAGGCAAATCATCAGTTCAACAGTTCGGTGATCAGAGTGATAATGAATATCTTATCCGGACTGACATGTCTGTCATGACCAATCAAGGATTTTCTTCAAAAGTACAAAAAGCCCTGGAAGCCTCAACAGGAAATGAGGTTAAAATTCGTCGTGTTGAGATGGTCGGACCTCAGGTTGGCAAAGACTTACGGGAAAAAGCCCTTTTCGCCATGTTTTATGCCCTGCTTTTTATTGCGATATATATATCAGGCCGTTTTGAATTAAAATGGGTTCTAAGCGGAGTTATGGCCGGCGCGCTCATGGGTGCTGTCTATCTTCTTTCTGTTTTTAATGTCAGCGTCCCTTATCTTATCGCAGCCGCATTGATAGTCACACTTTTACTTTTCTGGTTTCTCGAGCTGAAATACGCTATGGGCGCCATTGTGGCCCTTATCCATGATGTCACCATAACCGTCGGCATATTTTCTATTTTTGACAAAGAATTTACCCTTCCGATTATCGCAGCTCTTCTCACCATCATCGGATATTCATTAAATGACACCATCATTATTTTTGACAGAATCCGGGAAAATTTGAGGAAACATCATAAAAATCCCCTGGAATTCATAATTAACAGAAGTGTAAATGAAACTCTCAGCCGCACCATACTGACCACCTTAACCACATTTGTTGTAGTTGCTTCTCTATTTGTACTGGGAGGCGGGATTATTCATGACTTTGCATTTGCAATGTTGATAGGCATTATCGTCGGAACCTACTCATCGGTTTACGTTGCAAGCCCCATACTACTTGCGTGGCAGGATCGTGGAAGAAAGAAATAAGTGAAAAATATTCTGCCATGGTTTATTCTGAAAAGTGTTCCGGGAATAGGAAATCACCTTTTCAAGCGGTTAATAGATCGTTTCAATTCACCTGAGAATGTTTTTGAAGCTTCCGGAAAGGATCTTCTTGAGGTAGAAGGCATAACCCATCGTCTGGTTACCGCAGTAAAGCAGCACAAAATTCGTGATTCGGTTAAAAAGGATCTCGACCTTGTGATGAAAAAAGGTTATAAAATTGTCACCATGTCGGATACTGATTATCCACCCCTTTTACTTCAAATACCGGATCCCCCGCCCTTCTTGTATGTTTTCGGCCGTCTTAACGGTTCTTTTAAAAATATAGCGGTTGTTGGCTCCAGAAATGCAACGGATTATGGCATCTCCACAACCAGACGTCTATGCAAGGATTTGGCTTTGCTTAAAATGACAATAGTCAGCGGCATGGCAATTGGCATTGATTCGGCTGCCCACCAAGGAGCACTGATGGGCAAAGGAAATACTATCGCGGTTTTAGGAAGCGGTTTGGAGATAGTTTATCCGGCCGAAAATCGCAAGCTCTTTCATATGATTGCCGAAAACGGTGCCGTTGTTTCGGAATTTCCCTTGATGACTGAACCTGAAGCACACAATTTTCCTATACGAAACAGAATAATCAGCGGGACTTCCCTCGGAACCGTGGTTGTTGAAGCTACAAAAAGAAGCGGATCACTTATAACGGCACGCCTTGCAGCAGAGCAAAACAGGGAAGTTTTTGCTATCCCGGGAAGCATTCATTCATTCAAAAGCACCGGGACACACACCCTTATAAAACAGGGAGCCAAACTGGTTGAACATGCCCAGGACATTATGGAAGAGCTCTCAAATATTATTGAAGCTCCGTTTGTAAAGGATAAAACCGGCAATGAAACCATGGGAATAATCCCGCAGTTGTCATCCGAGGAATCGTTTGTATTTGAAGCCATTGGTCCGTATCCTGTTCACATCGATGACCTTGCAAGAAAGCTTTCCATGAAACCCGGCAAACTGTCGAGCATTCTGCTCCAGCTTGAGCTAAAAGGTATTGTACACCAATCCCCGGGAAAACTCTTTTCCCGGGAAGCGATGGAGTAAAGGGAAGAAAAGAACTTGGTTCGCTGAGTTTATGCTGAGGAACGAAGTGCTCACAATTGGAATAGTGGAATGCTGGAATTGTGGAACAATGGGTTTTGGGATAATGGTTTAATGCTAAACATCATCACGGCAAGAAATTTAAAAATGGAAAACATCCTTTAAAACCAATATTCCATCATGCCAACGTTCCATTATTCCATCTACAAATTATGTAGGATACTGTTATATAAACGACATATTTTCAATAAGTTGTAAAATCTCAAGACGTTTAAAATTATTCAATGAGGTAATACTGTGATCAAACCGCTTGTTGTCGTGGAATCCCCAACTAAAGTTAGAACCCTTAAAAAATATCTTGGTAATAGTTACAATGTCGCTGCAACCGTCGGTCATATAAAGGACCTTCCGGCAAAGGAAATCGGCATCAATATCGACGAAGGTTTTAAACCAATATATACGAACATTCCCGGAAAACAAAAAGTGATAAGATCTTTGAAACAGGCCGCGGGCGATTCAAATGATATTTACCTTGCGCCTGACCCGGACAGGGAGGGTGAAGCCATCGCATGGCATACTGCCGAAGTCCTCAAAAAAAAGGGAAGAAGATTCCACAGAGTTCTTTTTCACGAGTTTACAAAAAATGCCATTCATAAGGCTATTGCATCCCCTGAAAACCTCAACCGTAACAAGTATGAAGCCCAGCAGGCTCGCAGGATTCTCGACAGACTCGTCGGATACCAGGTATCCCCCTTGTTATGGCGCAAAGTAAAAGGCGGACTCAGTGCCGGGCGGGTACAGTCTGTTGCCGTGCGGATTATCTGTGAAAGGGAACGGGCTATCCAAGCCTTTGAGCCTGAAGAGTACTGGTCGATAACAGCTCACCTTGAGGACAACGCACCACCACCATTTACGGCAAAGCTGGTTAAAAAGAAGGGGGAAAAAATTAAAATCCCCGACGAAAAGGTATCGACCTCCATCGTGAAAGAGCTGTCGAAAGAAAAATTTACAGTGGAAAAAGTTCAGAAGAAAACCACAAAAAGAAACCCTCTTCCGCCTTTTATTACCAGCAAACTACAGCAGGAAGCAATACGTAAGTTAAGATTCTCAGCCAAAAAGACCATGACCATCGCACAGCAGCTTTACGAAGGTATAGAGTTTGGACCCGGTGAGCCCGAGGGGCTTATCACTTACATGCGTACCGATTCCACACGCATTGCAAAGGAAGCCGCTTTTGAGGCTCTGAAACTTATTCGGGAAAAATTCGGAGGAAAATATGCTCCGGATAAGCCGAGGTTTTTCAAAAACCGGAAAAAGGCTCAAGATGCCCATGAAGCCATACGGCCCACATCGGTTTTTAATACCCCTGAAAAAGTAACCCCGCATCTTTCCAAAGACCAGCTTGCCTTATACCGACTTATCTGGGAGCGCTTTGTTGCATCCCAAATGAAGCAGGCTCTTATCAATAAGACCTCAATATCGATAAAAGCCGGTTCCTACCTGTTTACCACAAGCGGATCAACAGTTAAGTTTCCTGGTTTCATGGCACTTTACATGTCTGTGGACGAGGAGATCGAAAGCAAAAACCGGCAGAAAAAAGATGCTCTTCCTGAACTTGATGAAGGCATGATTTTGAAACTCAATCAATTAGAGCCCAAACAACATTTTACCTTGCCGCCCCCAAGGTTCTCGGAGGCATCTTTAGTCAAAGAACTCGAAGAAAACGGGATCGGCCGCCCCAGCACTTATTCAGCCATTCTCTCTACAATCAGGGAAAAGGGATACGTGGATATGGTTAAAAATTATTTTAAGCCCAGCGAGCTTGGGTTTATCGTAAACGACCTGCTGGTGGAAAGCTTCCCCGAAGTATTTGATGTGGAATTTACCGCCAAGATGGAGGATAACCTGGACCGCGTAGAAGCTTCAGAGGTTAATTCTTTAGAAATTTTAGCACGTTTTTACGATTCTTTTAAAAACACACTGGAAACCGCTTCAAAACATATGCTCAGTTTAAAGGCCGTGGGTATGCCAACGGATCTGATCTGTTCCGAATGTAATTCAAAACTTACTATCAGGGTCGGCAAAAACGGACATTTTCTGGGTTGCAGTAACTATCCGGAATGTACCTATACCCGAAACTACACCAGGGATGAAAAAGGTGTAATTCATCCTGTTGAACCGTCTTCTGACGAAACTTCCGACAGAGTCTGCGAAAAATGTGGAAAACCGATGCTCATAAAACAGGGGAAATACGGTACGTTTTATGCTTGCAGCGGTTACCCGGATTGCAAAAACACTCAATCGGTTGTCTCAAACAACGGTGTGCAGGAAACCGGCGTAACTTGCCCTGAGAAAAACTGTGGCGGCACTCTTGTAGAGCGCAGGTCCAAACGGGGTAAAATATTCTACGGCTGCAGCAACTTTCCCGACTGCACTTTTGCCGTATGGAACAAGCCTGTCGCTAAAGAATGCCCCAAGTGCGGAGCCAGGTTCCTGCTTGAAAAAACCACCAAAAAGCAAGGTGCTTTTCTTTCCTGTCATACCAAAGGATGCGGGTATAAACAGAAAGTATAACGGAGTTCCCGCATCTTATTAAATTCGCAATTAGAGTGCATCAAATGCTTTGGCATATCCTGTCAGCTCAACATATCCGTGACCGGTAATTGGGCTCCCCTTCTTGGATCCACGGACGGATACACTTCCTTCCCAGTAAGTCACCCCGGCACTCTCAACAGTTTTCATTTCCTGGTTTTCCAAATTGGTTCCATCGGGTTCCTAGTCCCAACCATTCTAAGAGTTCGCGGGCTTTGGATTTCATACGGTCTGCAGATTTTCCCGCCAGCAATCCAGGAAGACAGGCATTTTCCAATACGTTTAACGTGGGCATTAAATTGAAGGATTGAAAGACCATACCCACAACCTCACGGCGGAAATACGTGAGCTCGGAGGGTGTCGCTTTTGTGAGATCATAATCCGCAACAGTCAGATACCCTTGGGTGGGACAATCCAGACCGGCGATAAGAGACAAAAGGGTACTCTTACCCGATCCACTGTTTCCTTTCAGCACCACCAATTCACCGGGCGCAATATCAAGGTAGATGTTGTCGATACTGATCACCTCTCTGTGACCCAGCGTATAAATTCTCGTTAGATTTCGGGCATCGATGACCGGTACTGATTTATTCTTTGCCATGGTTGCGATTAGAACGCGTGCGGCGATGATCATCCGGGAATACTCGGATGAGCATCATTAACACTCATTTCAGGTGATGAATGATAGATCCTATTAAAAACTAGAGTCCGGTTCACTGATCAGATGGGAAGAACCGGCTTGAAACTGAAGAAAAAGTTTTTCTCTTTGTCCGTCGATTTCCGGAATGTTGTTCTTCCAATCGAAAATTCGACATGAATCCGTCAAATCGTTGGGGAGTGAACACCGGATAAAAGTCAAAATGGAATCGCCGACAATCGATTTGTAGTTGAGAATCATGGCTTCATTAATCGGAAATCCTTCGAACTCAAAAAGCTGGATTAAATAAATGGAGTGTATTGTCAAGATGACAAATTCACCATTTCATATGTTGCTTTCATTTTAACCTACTTCAGTTCTTTCATCAGCTCGGGAATGGTTTTCTTGGGGCTGATTTTATACCAGGCTTTCTGGATTGTCCCGTTTTCATCTATAAGAAAAGACGAGCGGATAATTCCCTTAAAAGTTTTACCGTACATCTTTTTCTCACCCCAAGTTCCGTATGCTTCAGCAATTTTATGATTCGGGTCGGATAGCAAGAGAAATCCCAAATTAAACTTATCGTCAAACTTCTTTTGTTTTTCCGGTGTATCCGGGCTGATTCCAACAACCATTATGTTTCGGCCGGTGAGTTCTGGCAGTGCGTCCCGCACATTTTCAGCCTGGGTGGTTCAGGCGGAAGTATTGGCTTTGGGGTAAAAATAAAGAAAGATCTTCTTACCGGCAAAATCGGAAATCCGAATATTTTTACCGTTTTGATCTTTGGCCTCAAAGTCAGCTGCTTTGTCTCCGGAATTAAGTTGTGTCATAATGAACCTCCTTTTTTGAATACATTTTTTGAATAAATACGATCTGTTATTTTTTTTCACCTCTTTTTTAAAATTATCTTATAGATCTATGTGTCAAATTTTAATAAAAAGATTGCCACCATATGACATATGTCAATGTATGCGAATTAGGTGTTGATTAATGGAGTTATGGAGGTGAATATGATAAAGCGATTTTATCTCATGGTATTTGGCGTTACGTGGATTTTGACGAATGTGGCCGTGGCACCAGCCGGCCAAGCACAGATCAGCGAAGCCACTCAGGAATGCCTGGATTGCCATGGAGAGTTTCATTCGGGAATCGTTCAGAACTGGCAAGACAGCCGCCACGCAAAGATGACACCGCAACAGGCCTTGAAGGTTGATAAACTGGCACGGAGGGTATCCAACACCTCTGTAGCCGAAGCCCTGCAAAACCATGCCGTCGGGTGCGCTGAATGCCATACGCTCAGATCCGACGCCCATGCAGATACAATCGAGCATAACGGTTATGAAATCCATGTGGTGGTCAGTCCGGATGATTGCGCCACTTGCCATATTACGGAAAGAACCCAGTTCGCCAAAAACCTTATGGCGCATGCACATAACAACCTGGCCAATAATTCCCTTTACCAGGACCTCCAGCGGACCATTCTGGGAAAAAGCAAAATCCAAAACGGCAAAATCCATTTCAGCCCGGCCAATGATCTCACCCGTGCAGACGCCTGTTTTTACTGCCACGGCACCCGGCTTGAGGTGACCGGTTGGAAAACCCGGGACACCGACGCCGGAGAACTTGAATTTCCAATCATCAAAGGATGGCCTAACCAAGGCGTTGGCCGCGTGAATCTGGACGGCAGCCGGGGTGCCTGTTCGGCCTGCCATACCCGTCATCATTTCTCCATCGAGATGGCCCGCAAACCTTATACCTGCAAGGAGTGCCACGTGGGGCCCGACGTACCGGCATTCAAGGTCTATACGGCCAGCAAACACGGCAATGTGTTTTCAGCCATGCACAGCGCCTGGAATTTTACTGCAGTGCCGTGGACCATGGGCAAAGATTTTTCCGCTCCGACCTGTGCCGTGTGCCATATCAGTCTTCTGGTCAACACTGAGGGCGAGGTCGTTAATAAGCGTACCCACCAGATGGACAACCGGCTGGGGTGGCGGATTTTCGGACTTATCTATGCGCATCCGCATCCCAAAGAACCCGATACCACCAAAATTCGCAACAAATCCAGTCTACCGCTGCCCACCGGCTTTGACGGTGGATTTGCCAAAGACTACCTGATCGGTCCCGATGAGCAGAAAACAAGGCGGCAGGCCATGCAGAACACCTGCCTGAACTGCCATGCCACCTCCTGGGTCACGGATTACTTTACACGGCTGGACAACACCATCCAAACTTCCAATGCTTTGGTTCTAACGGCCACCGATTTGGTGAGCAGAGCATGGAAAAGCGGTTACGCTCAGGGACCGGACCAGAAGGGCAGCCCCTTTGACGAATTTATCGAAAGGCGCTGGAGCGATGCCTGGCTACTGTATGCCAACAATATACGGTTTGTGTCGGCCATGGCCGGCGGAGGCGACTATGGCGTGTTCGCAGACGGCCGGTACCATTTGACCAATGCACTTTTAGAGATGCAAAGCTGGCTGGAAAACCGGGACATGATTTCAATTTCAAAGAAGAAATGAACCGTCGGTTTTATCAGGCCTTGTTCCCACAGAATGCAGGAAAAATGCCAAATTTTCTAAGTTTATGCATAACAATTTTATTTGGGTATCAGTGATGATGCCCGTCTTGGGAATGACCTCCGGCAATGACATAAAATGCGTCTGTTGTTTTTGTATTTTGAAGATAAACCGTATCCTCACCGGCAATATAAAATGCGCATCCTTCGTTTAGCTGACCGCTGAACCGTCCGGATATTTCAAAATTTCCTTTCACGGCAAGAACCATTTCTTCATGACCTTTTCCGGGTTTTATCACACGTTGCTTTTGCACGGGTTTTAAAACCCCATAGACCATATAACAGGCATGGCTGCCGGTATGTTCCAAACCAAAAATAAATTCACCTGAGTCGGAACTTACTGCATGTTTTTTCAGATTGAATGTCTTCATCATGATGCTCCTTCTAATAGATTTTTCTTTGCTCGACAATCATTCTTGATGTACACATCTCGGGTCCGGCGCGTTGAGTGTGTTGTAAAAAATATAACTTAGCGCCGGGCATCCACCATGGCAGGAATGAAATAGAGAACATGAGGTTTTGGGACAGTTGTTCTTTTTGAATGTTCTAAAATTATTTAATATGGGATCTTGCCAGATGGCATTAAAATCATCCACAAGGATATTTCCGAGTCTAAATTCAGCAAATTGAAAAAAGAGGTAACAGGGGTACATATCGCCGTTTGGCAGAAGAGACAGCTTGGTTGTGCCGGCCGGGCACCGGACGAACTCTAGTTCCGGGTAATGATTCGAATCTGGAATGAAACCGGAACAAAATACCCCGTCAATGTTTTCGATCGTTTTTTTTAATTTCAAAATATCATTGTAAAACCTGTAAAACGGCACACTGTATTTAACATCATTTTTATTCATTATATCCCTATACAGAAGAAAATATTCAATGCCCGGCACTCCGACATAGGTTTCACAGGACTTGGGCAGGGTTCTTTGTTTTGAATAAACACTTTTTAATATTGGCTTATAGGTAATTATGTAGGTGTGAAGATCGTGGGATAGCTTTTCAGAATTTAAGGATACTCCGATCCTTACGGTCTTTTTCGGATATGTTTCCGAAATAGCGGTTAATACGTCAATATTTGTCCCGTTCGTGCTGATGGTTGTTTTAAGCCCGTTTTGGTCAATTAAGTCAATTAACTGCAGCAAGTCCGGATGAAGGGACGGCTCACCTCCGAGCATGTCAATATGATCGATCCCAAGATGTTTGAGTATCAACAAGATGTTGTGAAAATCATTAACATCAATGTCTTTTAATGCCGGCAGATTTCGGTTAAAGCAGAAACGGCATGAATAGTTACAGTTAAGCGTGGGGTAGAACTGGATATATGACGGTTTGGCACACGGTTTGTAGTTTGGATGAGACATATCTTTGACCATATCCGTTCACGGAGTAATTGAGTTAGTGAAAATTCCAAATAACAAATCATTTACCCTGTTAAATAATGCTTCGCATTAAATCTACAATTTATTTAACAGGGCGGGCAAATCACAATAACCGAAATTCACAATTCCAAACCTTATAATCGTGAAGAAAGGCAAACAAATTGAAAAAGATATTTTCATCAATACTGAAAAAAATCGGAATAGTGAAGGTCATTGGTATTTTGAATTTGGGATTCTTGCCCGCCTTTGGCATGGTGTTCTGAATTTCATGCTTGAGATTTGGGATTTATTTGTAATTTGGTACTTGGAATTTGGGATTTCAAAAAATCCGTGAACGGTTACCTTTGATCTAACTTCTCAATAAATTATAGATGTCAATATAATTATCTAATTCCCCGGGAGTTACCGGGAGATGCCGTAAAACGCACACATGGCCGGGTCCGGCGCTAAAGGATGCGGAGCCCGAAAACGACATCCGCCTCTGCATTCCTCAAGAGCTGCACAGCCTTTGCATTCCAACTGATCAAGAGGAACGTGGTTCATGTTCAGCCAGCATTGTTTCAGGCTTTTTCGCGCATCCCCCAGGAGGCGGTCGGCATAAAATCCGCATTTAACGGCCTGGTTGTCAGGCAGAACGGTCATCAGATGTCTGCCGCAGGCAAATCCTTCCGATAAACCATGGTAACCTCCTCCAAAAGCGTATTTCAAATACCTGGCGGCAGTTTTGTAGGGAACGGTCAGGTCACTGTTTTTCATAAGGGACCCGCTGACGCACATAACATCAATGCCCCATTCGATGGCATTAATCTTTTCAATAAAATCGCGAATTAGGTCAAACTCATTCAGGTTATAACGATGGATCATGGTTGAAACGGAGATGGGTATTCCCGAAGCACTTGCCATATGAATCCCTTGCAGGGTGGGTTCAAATGTTCCCCGGCCACGGAGTTGTTCATGGCTTTTTTTCCAACCGTCTAAACTGAACTGAATTTCATCCACATCCAGCCAGGAAATGTTCCTGTAATTGAGTAGTGTTCCATTGGTAAACAGGACACGGCGTATCTTCAACGCTTTGGTCTGTTCAATGTATGTTTTAAGATCGTTATAAAGCAACGGCTCTCCGCCGGAAATGAGCAATCTCAGTCCACCGTTATCAGAAAACTGACGTGTGATGTCCACGGCATGATCAACCGACATCTCAATGGGTTGTGAAGACCCCAGATAGCAGTGTCGGCAGTTAAGATTACACTTGTGAAGCAGATGCAGTTCCAGGTATCTCATGGAGGGTTTAAGCCCATAATCAACAGTAACGGTCGTGGGAACCGGTTGCTGATGTCCTTCGAGAATTCCCT
>JAYEFV010000453.1:0-2025 GCA_034658755.1 Thermodesulfobacteriota bacterium
CAAGATTTGTACTGCCTGTAATGTCTGTTCAGAATTTATCCCTTTGTTGAAATGATCTAAAACTCCTGAACTAGGAGTCTCAACTCCGATAAACATGGAATGTGCACCAGCTTCTGCCATGCGTTTGACCAACTCGGGGTAACGCACAATCGTGTCCACTCTGCAAAAACACCACCATCGAACATCTAAACCTTTTCTCAATATCCCATCGCAAATCCTGTGAGTCCGCTCAGGCGAACCAGCGAAATTATCATCCATAAACGCCACGGCTCCATAGCCCAGGTCACGGACAAGGTATTCCAATTCAGCCAGGACACTTTCAGGGCTTCGGGCACGCCATTTGGCACCATCAAAACGTGTTGAGGAGCAAAAACGGCATCTGTAAGGACATCCCCGGCTTGTGTGCAGGGAGGTTAGAGGTCTATGTCCCAGTCGAGTGTGGTAAAGAGACAAATCGATTAGATCTCGCGCAGGAAAGGGGAGTGAATCCACATCCTGAATACGCTTTCGGTCTCCAGTGTCCACAATTCCTTGTGGAGTCAGAAGAATCATTCCCGGGATGGAGGTAGGGTCCGCCCCGTTTGTCCATGCGTCAAGCAGGTCAGGGAAACTCTCATCTCCTTCACCTTTGACCACGGCATCCACAGACCCTGTCTTCAAGATTTCTTCAGCCATAAAGCAGGGATGAGGTCCACCCATAACCACTTTTACTCCGGCTGCCTTTGCCTGCCGCGCCAACTCAAACGCCCTATTAAAACGGGTGGTATCGCTATGAACCCCGACAACGTCGAACGATTCGAAATCGACCTCTCGATGGTCTACGGAACGATCCAGAACTTTGACATCATGCCCACGATTACGGACCGTAGCAGCAACATACAGGATGCCTAATGGTGGAAAGCTAATACCTATAGCGCGAAAGGTGCCTATGGCGGAGGGATTGATAAGAAGGACTCGCATATCAGATCATTTTTATTAGTTGTAAAAATTCCGAGACGCTATCTGCCTATGATGTGGTTTGCAATCACTTTTCGCTGGATTTCTGAAGTTCCTTCGTAAATGGTGAAAACCCTTACGTCCCTGTAGTATCTTTCAACAGGAAACTCTTTCATGTAGCCGTACCCGCCATGAATCTGAAGTGCTTGGTAGGCGACCTTGTTTGCCATTTCAGAGGCGAAAACCTTTGCCATAGAAGCCGCTCCTGAAAAATTCTCTCCCCTGTCTTTCATAGCAGCGGCATTGAATGTCAACAACCTGCCTGCCTCAATCTGAGTGGCCATATCAGCTATCATCCATCTGATTCCCTGAAACCTGGAAATAGGTTTGTTAAACTGGACCCGTTCTTTGGCGTAACTCACTGCCGCGTCCAGGCAGGCCTGGGCAAGACCCACGGACTGGGAGGCAATGCCAATCCTCCCGCCATCAAGAGAGGCCATTGCAATGACAAAGCCATCCCCTTCCTGGCCAAGGAGGTTCTCCGACGGCACACGGCAGTCCTCAAAGATCAGTTCCACTGTATCGGACCCCCGAAGCCCCATCTTGTCTTCCTCTTTGCCCACGTGAAAACCCGGCGTTCCTTTTTCAACAACAAACGCGCTGATTCCCCGATGCTTCTTGCCTCTGTCAGTGTAAGCAGTTACTACCGTGATATCCGAGCTCTTGCCATTTGTGATGAACAGCTTGGTTCCATTTATGACATAGCTATCCCCATCTTTTACTGCTTTGGCCTTCTGGCTTGCCGGATCAGAACCGGCGCTCGATTCTGTCAGGGCAAATGATCCTAGCATTTTACCTGCGGCAAGAGGCTTCAGATAGGTCTCTTTCTGATATTCTGAGCCATATAGATAAACCGGGCCGCAGGCCACTGAGTTGTGAACCGACATGACCACGGCCGTGGATGCGCATGCGTAACCAATCTCCTGCAAGGCCAGAGAATAGCTGACACTATCCACTCCTGCCCCATTGTATTCGGGTGGGACATTCATACCCATAAGGCCGAGTTCGCCCATTCTTTTAAGATTTTCC
>JAYEFV010000454.1:0-2017 GCA_034658755.1 Thermodesulfobacteriota bacterium
TAAGTTTTGATGCAATGGTAAAGTTCTTCCTTCAGTATTACAATATCCCGACCCGGAAAGATATAGAAAAACTCATGGCCAAAATGGATCGTCTGGAAATGCTCATCAATTCGTCTGCATTGACCGGCAAAGGCGGCATCTCCGGTATACAAGCCTCCAAAAGAAAGTCGTCAACCGGCAGAAGCGTGATGACTTCTACGGACAGGGCGCTTGAAGTAATTAAACGATTCAGAAAGGGTGTAAGGTTTGCCGATATTCAAGCAAGAACAGGTTTTGAAGATAAAAAACTTCGAAATATTATTTATCGTCTGCATAAAATAGGCAAAATTGTGCGGAAAAGTCGCGGCCTGTATATAGCTTCTTAGTAATTGTTGATTGAAGCTTGGAAACTCGAAAAATAGTCGAGTGGTAAGTGGTTGATGATTCCTCGGCAGTTTGGTGGGACTGTGTCCGTTCACGGAGTAATTGAGTTAGTGGCAATTCCAAATAACAAATCCCAAAAAACAAACAAATTACAACACGCGGCGCACGCGCAGCGCAGGCGCTTGCGCCGCGTGAGTGCCTGCGCTGCACGTGACCGAAATTCAAAATTCCAAACCTTATAATCGTGAAGAAGGCCAAACTAATTGAAAAAGATATTTTCATCAATACTGGAAAAATTGGAATATTCGGGGTAATTGGTATTTGGAGTTTGTGATTTGTTTGGTATTTGTGATTTAATCAATCTTTGGCGCTTGGAATTTTGGGTTTCAAAAAGTCCGTGAACGGTTATGTGGGGCTAAACTATTTGGGAAAAACAATATTTTTTTAGGCAATTTTAATTAAGGATTTACTTATGAGTATACTTCTGGATCACAACAATCCCGACATCAAGCAAGGAGATCGTGTTTTCGGCTATTTTATCAGGCGGATCGCAGAACTTAAAGAAATCGGTGCATTTCTTTATCTGCTTGAACATACCCTAACCGGCGCCCGGCATACTCACATCAGTAACAAGGACAAAGAAAATACATTCAGCGTGGCTTTTAAGACGGTTCCTTGTGATTCAACCGGTGTTGCTCATATCCTTGAACATACCGTTTTGTGCGGTTCTCAAAAATTTCCCGTAAGAGATCCGTTTTTTTCCATGCTTAAAAGGAGTTTGAGCACTTTCATGAATGCTTTTACTTCATCGGACTGGACCATGTATCCTTTTTCCACTCAGAACCGAACAGATTTTTACAACCTCATGGATGTTTATCTGGATTCGGCTTTTTACCCTAACATTGAAGAGCTTAGCTTCAAGCAGGAGGGACACCGCCTGGAAATAGAAGAGGGAACAAAAGACTCTGTTTCGGTGAAACTGGTTTATAAAGGTGTTGTATACAACGAAATGAAAGGCGCCATGTCATCGCCGAACCAGGTAATGGTCCGATCCATTTTAAATGCGCTTTATCCTGAAACAACCTACGGCTACAACTCTGGCGGAGATCCTGCGATCATTCCCGAATTGACCTATGATCAGCTTAAGGCTTTTCACCGCCGGCATTATCATCCCAGCAACGCTTTTTTTTATACCTATGGGGACCTGCCTTTAAGAGACCATCTTAAATTTATCAACGAAAAAATTTTTACGCATTTTGAAAGCATGGATCCAAAAACCGATGTTCCTTCCCAGCCCCGCTGGAGCACAGCGAGAAAGAATACATATTCTTATCCATTGGACAAAAATGAAGATCCATCAAAAAAGTGTCAAGTTTGTGTGGCATGGCTCACCGCGGACATCAAAGATCCTTTTGAGGTTCTGATTCTAACCCTGCTTGGTCAAATTCTTCTTGGCAATCCCGCATCTCCCCTGCGAAAAGCACTTATAGATTCAAAACTCGGAACCGCCCTTTGTGACGGAACCGGCTTTGATGCTGAGAACAGAGATACTATGTTTGTCTGCGGATTGAAGGATGTTGAGGAATCTGCCGCTGATAAAATCGAAACCATAGTATTTGATGTTTTGGAGGATCTTTCAAAAAACGGCATTGAT
>JAYEFV010000455.1:0-8459 GCA_034658755.1 Thermodesulfobacteriota bacterium
ACACCCACCATACCGAGCCGTTTCCGGGAAAGCCTATGGCCGAGACAATGCACTATCGGTATATTCAAAAGCGGAAGCCACTTGATTATATGTGTCAATACCCATTTTGACTTTGATACCTCGGTCCAAACCAAGAGCGCCAAACTGATTATGGATCGGTTACTGCGTTTTCCAAGTGACGTTCCTGTAATTATGGTCGGAGACTTTAATGCCATTCCCTTTAGTCCCTCCTATAATATCTTCACCGGCCATAGTCGGAAACTAGAGGAAAAGGAACGTTTTTTTAAAAACGCGTTAAAAAAACCCTTTCCGGGAACCCATCATGGATTTACGGGGAATATAAACGGAGATTATATAGACTGGATTCTTTATCGCGGAAAAATTATCAAAATAAAAAGCATGGTCATCAGGGATACAATTGACGGTCTTTATCCATCAGATCATTTCCCGCTCCATGCCACATTCAAGTTATACAATCGCTTCGCGATTCTATATAACGCGGCTTTGCCGCTCTAAAAAAGGAAATTCCTAAACTATCAAGTTAGCCGTTCAGGAAAAACAAAATGAAGACTAAAACTGCAGGAGTATTTTTTTTCTTCACCCTGGTGATCGTGAGTTTAACAATTCCATACCACAATGACAGTTTTTCGAAAAGTCATACCATGGAGCCTGTAAACACACCACCGCCTGCGTGCCGGAAATCAATAAAGTTTGAAGTAGAAGGCGTGCCCGTTTGGGAGATTTCGGATAGCGGAGCCTTGCTTTTCGTTTCAGGGATGTCAATTAATGCCGATGGAGCGCCAAACACTTATCACCCTGAGGATAAAGGGATCGATTTTCTTGCAAACGCCGGCAGACCGGGTAACTGGCGGTCTTTAGTAACCCATAATGGCAGGAGAGATGGTGTCCCTATTATCCAAGGGCCGTCGGATCCGTTTCCCGGATTCTATATATCAACTACGGCTTTGTTTGATCCAACCAAACCGATAACAAAACCCGGGCGCTACGTTGATTCTCGCCTGGTGCCATACTTTGTATTACCTATGGGGTGCTCCGGCGGCGGCCGTCTCGGTGACCTGGGAGTTGTCATTAACCTTCGAAAAGATTTGCAAAGTTCTGCTATTTACGCAGATATTGGCCCATGCAATAAAATCGGTGAGGGTTCCATACGTCTTGCGGACAATCTCGGGATTGACTCTGATCCCAAGTGGGGTGGTGTTAGCGACGGAATAGCATATTTGGTTTTCCCGGATTCTGGTAATGACAAACCCAAGCCGTCTGAAGACATTGAAACCCAAGCCATGGAGCAGTTTGAGCATTGGGGCGGAATTGAGAGGCTCCGATGTTGTTTGCAATGGCCATAACCTGTTTTTCTTGCTTGCTGACGGCTTCTTGTTTTTATGGAGGGGAGGAAGTTTCCTTTGTAATCGGAACAGCAGGGGCGGGAGTTTTGGGTTGCTGATCTTCTTTACCTTCAACCTTAGACACTTTTTTCTTTTTAGCAGTCTTGGTTGTTTTATTAAAAACAATAATTGCCCTGCCTTTGTATTTCTTTAAACCCTTAAGAGCCCTCTGTGCTTCGGCTTTGTTTTTGAAAGAACCCGTCCTTATTTTGTACCATGTGCTTTTTCCGGGAGACGTTACAGTGATATAATATGCCGGATATCCTTTATTTTTAAGTTCTGTTATTATTTGGTCGGCAAATTTTTTGTTCTTAAGGGATTCGATCTGAATTGACCAATCCCCGCTTGAATCGGACTTTTTGTTTAAAACAGTTGCGCTGTTTTTTGGAGGTAACTTTGTTTTCCGAGTCTTGTCCCTTTCCTTTTTTATGAAAGTGTAAGTTCCGGTCGCCGTTGTGCCTGGGGACCGGCCGGACTTGAAAGCCTTTGCTTTTGCAGACAAAGCCGGCGCATAAGTAATTTCTATGGAGTCACTCGCCAGTTTTCCATTCTGATCCTCTGCAGCAATGGTAATCGTATTCACCCCTATAGTTAAGGATACTTTGAATGTCCATTCTTCTAATGTGCCCGTATTCTCAGCTCCTGTATTGCATGTCACATTTTTTAGCCCAACGTCTTTTGCATTGATCACCTGCCCTGAAACAATGATCCAGGATTCGGATGTCGTGGACTCCGCCACCGTTGCAGGCCGTTGTATTATTACAACCGGCTTAGTACTATCCTGGACTTCGTATGCATAAGCGCCGGTTTTGCTCCCATATCCAAGAACATCACGCGCCGTAACTTTGTAATAAACAGTTCCGGTTTTCTGCGCCGGAATTGTAACTCTATAATCAAGACCGGTGGAATACATCGGAATTAACTTCCATGAATTTCCTGCATTTATTGAATAAAGCAAAAAAGCAGACTGAACACCCGATGTGTCCCTAATATATGTATTTGCCGTAACCGGATCACTTGAAAGGGGTTTTCTTGTCGACAGGTAAGGTTCTATAATTTCAGGTCTGTCATATACAAATAGTGTAACCCCGTTAACAAGATCAGATGAATTGCCTGTCTTATCAAAGGCATGAAAATCGACGGAATGTAATCCTTCCCCGGCTTTGGATGAATCCCACGAGTTTCCAAACACCCCGTCCCCGGTCTTTTTATCCGAGTGTTCGCCATCATCATAGAGCTGAACAGTTGACGACGTATTGCCATCCGGAAGCCGAATCCTGGCCGTCACTTTTGAAGTGTCGATACCTGAATCTCCATCATAAACACAGACAGAAAATTTGAATTTTGTCCCTTTTAAGCCAATGCCTGCATCAACATAGGGCTGTGTTAAAACCGGCGGTATGGAATCGGCTAATCGCGTAACGGACATGGTATAAGATGACTTATTTTTTATTCGGTTTCGTGCCTGGATTAAAATTTCGTTCCAACCCTCGGCCAGAGAAACCGTTCGGGTAAAAAAACCGTGGGTCGAAAGAGACAATGATGCCGGCACACCATCATTGACGGAAACAGTAGCTGACCGGATACCGTGAGGATCTGAAATTTTTCCGGCGATTTTAACGGAAGCGGATATATAGGAACTGCCGCTTTGAGGAGTGGAAATCTGAATTTTCGGACCGTTAAAATTGAAATTGTCAAAGACGTATATGTGTCCGCCGGCCGCCAGCATAGAGCCATCAGGGCTCCAGCGAACATGGTGTACCGGACGTTTATTATAATATTCGATTCCATACGTATCCGTATTACAAACAATCAGGCCATTATCGTGACCCACAGCCAGCCGGGAAGAATCACTGTTGTAATCCAGGGAATTGACATTTCCAAGTTTAGGATAATCAAAAACGCTTTTGCTCCAGTTGGAAGTGTCAAGGGTATAAATCATACCGGCATCGCCGATACCGGACCCTACTGAAAGATATTTTCCATCGTTGCTCCATGCAAGGCACTTAAGTTTTCCCGTAGGAATTGACTCTACCTTCATAGTTTTTATGGGAGAAGTACCCTCTGTATCCCATATCCTCAATTCTCCATAGTTGTCCACTGCAGCAAATTGAGATTCGTTAACCGGGTTAAACCTGAGTTCCTGGATTTCAGCGTTATGACTGAAGGTCATCTTAAGTTTGCCTGACGTCGACCATTTTTGTATCACGTTTTCGTCCCGGATTGAATAAATGTAGTTATCCTGCCAGCCCAAAGATTTATCCGCTGTTTTTGCTTCACTATTCGTAGCAATATCCCATACCTTATCCACTCTTCCGCCGGGAACTTTTAAAACGACAATTTTATCTTTGCCTTTAAAAACGCCGGTTGCCAGTTTTCCGCCGTCCGAGGAAAAGAAAAACGAATGATATCTGCCTGAACGTCTTTTTTTAGACCAAACCTTTGCCCAGTCAGATATACGGTATATGGACAATCCGGAACCGTTTCTATGCCTAACCGCAAAATATCCGTTTGAAGACCATTCGCACCATTCGGTAGCTCTCCCCAACTTTTTCCACGGCAGAAACTGGGTTCCGTTATACCCTCCGTATACGAAAGTTCCGGTTCCCGAAACCCCCGTCGGGATATGGGTTACCGTTACACTCACCTTTTGTGATTCTGATGACCCGACGGTAAAAACGCCACCTGCCTCACCTCTATTGTTTGTCTTGCGATCGGGTACTTTTGTCCAGGTACACCGGGCAGACGACTTTAAACGCCACTTAACTGCTTGCTTGGATGCAGGTTTTTTATCAGTAAAATTTTTTACATAAGATTTTACCTTAAAAGAATCATTGCCGACCGGGTGAAATTCAAAGGTTATACCTACAGCCGGTGACGTGCAGGTTATGGGAATTGAATCACAAAGACCGTAAGGGGAAATAGCCGTAATAATAGCATCTCCGCTGGAATCAGGGGTAAAACTAATCTCTGCCTGACCCTGGGCATCGGTAACCGCTTCGCTATTTGACGGTGTAAAAAATCCCGGAAAGCCGGTACGAAATAAAATTGTTTGGCCGGGTAACGGCCTCCCTTTATTATCTTTTAAGCAGGCAGCAATTGTCGCATGGTTGTTCTGTCCAATAGCAACGGTTGTGGGTTTAGCTTCTGCAGCAAATTGAATGATAGAAGGTCTATTCACCATAAAGGAACCGTTCAGGGCCTGCTGCCATTTTCCTTTTTCATCAGCCGCCTTAAACTCATAATAGTGTGCCCCAACTTCCAAGTTCGTAAGGCCGTAGTAGGAGAAAACCTTTACTGCTTGTGGATCGGTCGACGGCACGGAAAATTTGTGAAGTTCTGTGCCGTCAATGAAAAGGTTTACCGAGGCATACCGTTTGCTATCAACTCCTGAAAATACTGCCACGAAATTGTATATATCATCAGGAGCCCCGGATGATGGGGTTACGCGGCTTAATGCCTGCGCTGTTAGAAAATCTTTTGAAAAATTAAAGTCTTTTATTATGACATCCGGTGCTGCTTGGGTTATGGCGATTACTTCGTTAATATTTTGGTTGCTTTTAGGATTATGTGCAGTGATGTTATAAATACCCGGCTGAGTGCGCCATAAGGAATAAACCCCGTTAATATCGGTGGTAACCGCAAGATTTCCATCCATTGTACCTACAACAGCATCGGAAACCGGGATACCGTCAGTATCTTTCACCATGCCAAGCAGTGTTTTTGTGCCCGGGAAAAATTTTTGGACAATTCTAGTTTTATCAAACAACGTCAGATCCCGAACGCCGGGGTTGGCAATATCATCCATCCCCCCCAGAAAAACCTTTCCATTTTTATTTTCCTGAAAACAGTGCACCTGATTTTTACACATAATTGAAGCATTGTTTTTGCTGCACTCAGGCGATTGCATACAGCCCTGCACGTCTTCGTCAGGATGCCCGCAAAAACCAAGGGCGTGGCCGATCTCATGCGCGGCGACTCTGACCACATCTCTTTGAGCCTGGCTGAAATCGACCTTGTCTTTATCCAATACAAAAAACCATGGCTCTGTTTTGTTCTGCTCATCCTTTATATGAAAAAAGATTCTCGCTCTGTGATCCTTATCAGCATCGGCCGCGTCACTTATTGCAGGATACGGACAGCTTGTATTGCAATTTTCAAATATGGTATAACTATATATTTCCGGAAGATATTCAGAAAATAGACCGATATCACCGTGTTCGTCCAGACACACCATACCGTCATGTCTTACGACTTTGGGGCCTTGTTTCGACCATCCTTCAAAAATTATATCCGCTTCTTTTGGGTTGCTTGCAGGGGCAAATACCATATTCCCGCCGGTAGCATTTTCCCATATCTTACAGGCCATATCCATGGCTTCTTTTGCTGTTTCCAAATCAGGATCTTTATCTGCACCCAAAGGATTCTCTCCATGATAAAAAGCATCTGAAAAAAAATACTTAAATTCAACAACCTTGTTTGCCATAGTAAAACCGGCATCAAGAAAAATAAGCGTCAAAACGATCAATAACACATGGGTTGTTTTTGACATTGGTATCTTCATATAAAAACATATACGTAAAATATTCGAATAAGGCGGGGTAAAAAGCCAAGGGGAAAGTACGGGCTTTGCGGATGCGGGTATTTTGGCTTTGAAATATCCGTGCTATTTACCATAGTTAAGCCGCTTTACCAGATATGAATCACCGCTTGTAATAAGCTCCATGGAAATACTGCCGCTGTTTTCCTCCCATGTCCCTTCATGCAAAAGAAAGAGGGTGAAATATTTTGCGTTAATTCTAATGTTTCCTGTATCATTCTGTAAAGAATAATCAACCAGTTCAATCCGGTAGTTAAACGATTCGATGTTTTCCATGTTTTTTCGATAGTTCGGCAGCAGGTCATGAAAAGGAGTGTTGTTTTCAGTGGCATCAGGAGTAAAAAGGCTGGCAAATTTGTCAATATCTTTATTTTCATATGCCCGGCAATAGATACGCAAAAAGGATTCCAACCGGTCTTTCTGGTCTTGTTGAGAAAGGATTTTTTCTTTGGAGGCCAAAATCTCTTTATCTTTTTCCGGTTTAGATTGTTTACTCTCCTCAACAACGCCGGGACTTTCTGCTTTACGCTCTTGAGGCCATGACTTATCTGGTTCAGCGGTAACTACCGGCTCTTTAATATCCGATTCTTCTATTGCCGTGGATTCCTTTACTTCAACTTCCGAAACCTTCAAGTTCGACAGGCTGACGGTTTTCTGTTTTTCATGGGCTGGAGGTGTCTTAGGGGTAACCGGAGCAACCGTGGCAACAGGCGTTGCATGCGCATCTTTTTTAATTCCAACCGATTTGACTTCACCTACAGCCACTTCTTGTTTATCAACTTCAGGCTCTGCAACTGATGACGTTACGACTTTTTCGGTAGCGCCCTTCTCGGCGTCAGCGGCCTTCTCGGCAGCGGCTTTTTCGGTACCAGGTTCTTCAACAATCGGTGTTTTCGTCAGGGTCTTTTTCTCTTCTTTAATTGCTGAAGGTTGTTTTTCCGGCAGGCTGACAAGTTCCTGTTTTTCATGGGCTGGAGATATCTTAGCGGGAACCGGAGAAATTTTAGAAGTGGGCGCCGAGGCTAATTTGTTCGATAAAACAGCCGATTCAGCTTGATCTTTGGGAAGCTTCTGGCCGACCGATTCCCTTGATTCCTCTGTTAACTCCTGCTGTGAAACTAGAGTTGATGCAGACGGTTCGGAGGGGATATGGGTCAGACCTTTCGGGGCGCCGGTATTGTCTATTGGTACACGATCATGATACACGGGCTGTGTTTCTGTTTCGGTCTGATCCTTTTGGACCAAATATGTGGTTTCAGTCTTTTTTTTACTGGCCTGAAAATAAAAAAAGCCCCCGATGATGAGAACTATCGCCAATCCGGCAATATATATGGGCATCATCCTGACAGGTTGCCGCCCGGCTCTTTTTTCAACCTCCGATTTTATTTTTTCAACCGGTTTGCGCGCTTTATCTTTACTCTTCTTATCCTGTATAAGGGGTTTTGCTGAAGATTCATCTGAAATTTCAAGCGTTATGGCTTTAATCTCTTTTATATATTTACGCAGCAGTTTCATCTCGTTTATGATGCTGGTTCTTTGATGAAAACTCAGCTTATTTCGGCGCTTATCGAGTTCCTCGATCATTCCCTCCCCATATTCCAAGCCCTTTTTGATCTGGTCCATTTCGTTCAGACCAGCATCAGAGATGCCGATCAATTCGACAATTTGATCCTGAGAGTAACCGATGAGCACACAATGAAAAATCAGTTTTAACCGTGCACGATCATACCTACTGTAAATGCGACGGTTCAATTTAGTGATCCTGGGGGATATAAGCCCTTTTCCCTCGCAAAAACGGATATGACGTTTACTGACGTCAAACTCATTGGCAAGTTCAGATATTGCAAAATGTTTTTTTGCATTTTCCATTTTCATCACCAGTATTTTGAATTTGTATTAACCGGAAATCTTTAAGCACCCGGAATTTGATTTGGATGTATCCGGATAGCAAAGAAATAAAACAAATTCGTAATAAATTGAATTCATCGCGTTTTGGATTTTAAGATTTATGGTTTAGATAATCCAAATTTATGGTTTTAACAAATACTTAAAGCTCTTGTAAAAAGGTCGCTTTTCTGACTTTTTATGAGACCATCAAATAAAATCTAGTATAAAACAAATAAGTTTGCATGTCAAAATAAAATGAGCTATACAATCTCCGATTCCAAAACCGTCGAGATCAGTATCCTGTGCAACTTGATGGTATAGGAATTTCCTTTTTTTAGAGCGGCGAAGCCGCGTTATATAGAATCGCGAAGCGATTGTATAACTTGAAATTTTATCCTTATGAAGTCGGGCTATATAATTTTAATATTGTTTATCTCTTCTTTTTTATGGGACTGCGGACCCAGACGGATTCCCCTGCCCGAACCTGTAGAATTTCATCCAGGAGACAAATTTTTTTCAAGGGCTGAAAAAATGTTTCAACAAAAAGACTATGGTAATGCCCTAAAAAT
>JAYEFV010000456.1:0-2006 GCA_034658755.1 Thermodesulfobacteriota bacterium
CCATGTTTCCGGGATTGCCCCATTTCTGTAAAAGCGGGGCAAATACCCCGATAAAGGCTCCTACACTTATAATTCCCCACCGTGTCGAAAAAAAGTTCTTGAATTGACCCATTTAAATCCTCCTTTAATTCCGGAATTAGAATCCCGCGGTAAACTGAAAAGTGAAAATGCCCCTATCATCTTTATCATGGTTATCCGGGTCAACGTGCATGTAATCAGCCGTTAACTTGCAGTTGTGTGCTTTGAGATAATAGTTGAATCCACCACTCAAAAAGTCGGTTTGGTTTTTCTTATCAACATCTACTGTTTCGTAACGGATATACGGTTGAAAACGGCCGGGGCCGATGGAGCCGGGCAGAAGATATCCTACGTTAATGTACCAGTTCTCAGCATCATCGCCGGCTTCCAGGTCATGGTAAAAATTCGGTTTGCCCTGGGTGCAATTGTCGATATCAATGTAGGCGGCTTCTACGGTGACCGCGCCCTCTCCCACCGGATGGTCAAAGAAGGCGTCAACCGTCCAGACCGTATTGTCCCGGCCCTCACGGCCGCCTAATGTCAGATCGTCTTGACTGTCCATGCCAAAGCCAAGGCTCAAAACCTTTTTCTTCCCGAGGTACGTTCCTTTGTTAAACCAACTCGTCTCCGGCTCAAGCAGACTTAACGAAAGCCGGCCCACAAACCGGAGGTTGTCTTCAGGATTATTGTCATCCTCGACCCCTTCAGAAATCATAAACCGGTATTGCAAGAGTCCGTCAAAAGGATTACCCCATAGGGTCAGTCCGTCGTCTCGCCCCACTTTCTGGGCATAAAAGATACCGCCCCGCGACCCTCCCTGCAAAAAGGGGAGATCAGCAGTCAACATGCACTTGGTGGAGGTTGTGCCGTAATTGCGTGTCAGGGGCACATACATTCGTCCCATCTGAATCTTAAGGGCCTCATCCAAATTCAAGGTAATCCACAAATCTCGCCAGGCAACACCGCTTCCCAGTCCCATGCCGGAATCGTCCAAAGTCCCGCCGGTTGGCTTTTCCATCCCGACCTTATCCGAGGCAAGGTGGGTAAAGAAGCTAACATACTGGGTCACATCACCCTTCAGATACATATAGGCCCGGCGTATCATGAAATCGTTCAAATCTTCGTATTTGTCCCCATTTATCTTTCCGTCTTCAACCCATTGATATGAGGCCTGCATCCAGATGCCGATTTCCACTTTGGTCTGTTCGTTAATTTCCATCTTGAATCCTGCCCAACAGGGACTCACCATTCCGCAAACAAAAAACAACACCATCACTATCCTCGCCAATACCGCTGATTTCTTCATCCTCATTCCTCCTTTAATTTGATAAAAAACGGTAGCAAATAGTAACGCACAGTTGTTATCCAACCCATATTTCAGTTCCGGAAGGGGCAAGGGGAATCGAACCTCCTCTCCGTTTTTCAGACGGGGCCAACGGTTTTGAAGACCGCGGGTCGCCCAGCGCCGTTGCCCCTGAATACTTTCGAAAGGGGATTAGACAGAGTCTGATCGAATGATGAATGTAAAAAATGCTAAATAGATAGTAATAGACGTGATTTTTCGGCCAAACCCTGTGCCTACCGAACCCGGGCAGAATTTATATAATACGCTCAGGTAAAGCCGAAAAATTGATACATGGATAGTTCCCTTATGATTATATCTTGAATGATAAAATATAATTACAAAGGATATTACGATTTGTCAAACTGGATTTTCCGATACTTAAAGGCGGTTTTCATAGAGAAAACCGATTCGTGAAACCGGGTAATAACCTGAAAGCAAATAAAACCATATGGTTATTTAATTCTATTAAATAAATTAATAATTGACAATAAATAATCTATATAGTATAAAATGCTAATGAAAATCGATCTTGCATTTATCGGGAGAAACATCCGTAGATTAAGAAGGCAACGCAACTTGACCATGGCTGAGCTGGCCGATAAAACAGGAATGAGCCAGGTGCCTCTGGGACGTATTGAACGTG
>JAYEFV010000457.1:0-2000 GCA_034658755.1 Thermodesulfobacteriota bacterium
TACCGATAGATAGAGGTCGTATTTTTATTGCACTGGATGCCAGGCGCGAAACCTGCATAAGATGATTCAACAAATTACCAATGCGTCCTATTTCAGAACTTGCAATCTCAAGAAATTTCCTTTGCCGGTCATTGACCGGCCCCATGACCTCTTCCGCAATCATATTCACTGATTCACCGATCGAAGTCAAGGGGGTTCTGATCTCGTGGCTTAGCATGGAGACAAAATCCGAGCGCATTTGTTCCTCTTCCTTTAAACGTACGGACATTTCATTGAAAGCTCCTGCCAGTTCGCCAAATTCGTCTTTGGAACGGATACGAATGGGCTCGCTAAATCTATCTTGAGAGATTGACCTGATACCCTTGAGGAGTTCCTTGAGGGGACGAAGTGTGGTATAAGCCAAAAAGATGATTCCAAGCAAACCCACCATGCTTGATACTCCTATCCCAATCAGACCATTTCGGGCGGAGGTTTGACCCCGACGATTCAGTTCTGTTGTTGCAAGATAAACCTCATACTCGTTTTCGGCACGGGCTATGTAAATTTTCTCAATCCATTCGTTGATCACATTCACGGGAATCCACGGAATTTTGGAAGGTTGGGCATTTTTCAGGTCTCTCAGCCTTGGAGAGATGTTCAGGTAACTTTCATAAAGATTTTTCCAATTATCCGAGATTGCCATACCCCTTGCTTCCATCTGCACGATTTTTTTTAATTGACCTTCGAAGTCTTTTCGTGCAGTATCAAAATAATTCAAATAGTCATCTTTGCCCAGTAAACGATATTTCTTCTCATTTTCTTCCATGCTGAGCAAGTTCTCGATCATTTTTTTTGAGGCCGCAGATATCTCATTGTTTTTATTAACAATATTTGCTGATATTTTCACGATTTGCTGTAGGTCAATGTAAAAAACCAAAATAGTCCCGAAAAATATCAATACGATAATAAAAAACCACACAAATAATTTGTCAGTTATTCCATAGGTTAACTTCATCTTCGCCCTGCTTCCTGACGCTTATAGCACGTATTTGTAACTTCACTATAAACCATCAATCCCTAACCCTGATAAACCGGAAAAGTGCCTATTTATCCCGCTTGCAGCGGGGAAGTGAACTAAAGCCTGCCCTGGTGCGACACACTTGGAGTACTTGTAGGCCTTAACAAAACTCATAATTGGCCCTCTTTGACATTGGCCTTTCAAAAGCAGGTCTGGGCCAGGGTTTAAAGTGATTAAAGTTAAGGAGTCGCTTCGCTCCGTCTATTAACATAAAGTAGAAAGAATTTCATAGATTCTTGAAGATTATATTTAGGATAGCACAGGGCTAAAATCAAGTAAACCAGCCACAAAAGCATTTGTCTGAATTTCGGGCCAACTAATGTCGGTGAGGCAAAGAATCATATGAATAGAAAAACCGGCAAAACTTCATTAGCTTGTTCCTGCACTTATTGCCTCTTTCTTTTCGCGTGCGTGGTTATTCTTTTCACCTATGGCATTTCCTCGGCCGCTGAGGTCACTCTGGCATGGGATGCCAACACAGAGCCCGATCTTTTGGGTTACAAAATCTATTACGATACCAGCCCTGGTGATCCTTACTATGGAACGGATGCTGATCAAGGTATTTCGCCAATAACTGTGCTTCTCAATGACCTGGACGACCTACATAACCCTAAATTCACACTTACTGGTTTAGGTGACAGCGGAGATTATTATTTTGCTCTCACTGCCTTTGATAATGAAAATTTGGAAAGTGGCTTTTCCAATGAAGCTTCGACAGCCGAAGGTAATAACGGCGGTGGCAGCAGGGGCAGTAGCGGTGGTGGTGGCGGGTGTTTTACTGTTACCTCAGCCATTGGTCTTCGAGATTTTTAAGATGAAATAGGGAGTCGAATCGTTTACCCAAATGAGCCAATTTCAAAACGTCCCCTTTTGCCCAATATCTGCGTCAGGCTCAAATTTTAATCCTCGAAATACTCAATGTATTCCTGTGGTTAAAATTTTC
>JAYEFV010000458.1:0-8393 GCA_034658755.1 Thermodesulfobacteriota bacterium
AAAGAACGTATACGGTGATTACCGTTATAACCCTTATTCCGGAAAGTTTTTTATAAAATCCTTATTTAGCAAGGGTTCACAAGAATTGAGAAAAATGTGTAGCCACAGAAATATAGATCAATAAAAGCATAATATTCACTTAAAAAGCCTTTAAAATAAAGCTTGACAAGTATTTTAATAAATGTTAATGTAGCCACATAATATAAAAGGCTACATTATGCATTTAAATTATAGTACTTCAAAATATAAAGGAAATGTCTATAAATCATACTCTATTGCCGAATCTTATCGTGAAGGTAAAAAGGTAAAAAAACGAACTATTTGGTCTATCGGCAAGCTCACTGATCGCCAAGCGGATCAGATAAAACTGATTCTCAAAGTAGCACAGAGTGAGGATGAAGTCGTTACCCGACTCAAGGATATTGTAGTCAAAGACAGCAAAGCTTATCTGGATATCGCCCTTGTCAACGAGTTGTGGAATTATTGGCAATTGGATCAAGCCTTCGATTTTGAGATTTCAGACAGCCCGCTTTCAACACCGCTTATGGCAAAAATATTAACGATTAATCGCTGTACCGACCCTTGCTCGCATTATTCGGTCCCCAAATGGGCAAAACAAAATGCCTTGGCCAAAGTACTTAATATCGACCTGATCGGATTAAATGACGATAAAATTTACTATGAACTGGATAAAATTTATCAAAATCATTTTTCAATAGAGAACTATCTTTTTAAGCAGACGTATTTAAAACATTCCGGTTCATATCAATACATAAATTACGATCTTACCACTTCCTACTTTGTTGGCTATAAATGCAAATTGTCTGCTTTTGGTAAAGGCAAAGCTGAATGCCGGGGCAGACGCCAGGTATTGCTGGGAGTTTTGATCAACGATGAGGGCTACCCCTTTAAGTGGGATGTATTTCCCGGTAACACCGCTGAAGTCAAAACGCTCAAGCGAAATATCAATGCGTGCAAAACACGATTTAAATTAAGCGGTACTAATGTCACCCTGGTTTTTGATCGCGGTATAATCTCCGATGACAATGCCCAAATGATTGAAGATGCAAAGATGAAATACATTTCAGCATTAGACCGCAATCAGATTCCTGGTTGTGGTGTGGATTTAACCCCGTTTAAACAGATATCCACAGACGATGTATCCCCAAAGCCTGATGGGTTTAAAAAATATGATGATGAGCTTTATTTTCATGACCACGGCGTAATTGGCGATAAACGTTTTATCGTCGGGTTTAATCCTGCTTTATTTGCCGAGGACCGTAAAAACCGTAAAGAGAAGATTCGCTTTTTTGAAACCTATCTGAAAAATGAAAACAAAGATCTAAAAAATGCCCAAAGGGACAGAAAACTTAAAGCAACAGAAGGCCGTGTGCTCAACGAATTAAAAAGGCTTAAGATTAAAAAGTACTATGAGGAGCCAACCCTACATCCGATTGTCGTTAAAAAACGGTTGAAAAACGGCACCGTAAAGTCCGTTAACAGCTTTAGAGTCCAGGTAAAGAAAAAAACTGATATCATTGTTGCGGACAAGCTGCTTGACGGTGTCTGTGTTTTTATTACCAACCACATCCAACGACAGGGGAGAGGATTTAAAGTCAACCCCCGCAAAGTCATACACGCTTATCGGGATAAAACAAAGATTGAAGATGTATTCAAAAACGTGAAGTCTTTTCTTAAAATCAGACCTTTCTTCGTTAACACTGAAAAACATGTCAAAGCAGTTTATACTATTTGCATTCTTGCATACTTTCTGAACAAATTTCTTGCAAATCGAAGAAAAGCTGTCGGCGAAAAAGACTATCTGAATTCCAAAGAACTCTATGCTCCGTTTAAGGACATTGACTTTGTAACTCTTTTTGACCAAATATCAGGTGAAACCGTTACAAAACCGGTCGAACTGCCTGAAGAGACGAAAAGTATATTAGAAAAAATTAGAATGCCTCATGTTTCGTCAAGTCAATAACAATAAGGCCTTCACAGAAAGTGTAGTCGCAGAAACTTTGTTTGCAACTGTTTGAAAAAATTTACTTTTTTAATTTGAGTCCGGAACCTGGGATCTATAGAACCTTTGAGCGTGCAAAAATCAGTACAAAAAGATTCGAAACCGTCCGCCAAAGAAGAATCAGTGGTACAAAATAGCCTGTTCTCCGGGCATTTTTTAGGGGGCGGAGGCGAACTAAAGTTGATTCCTTCCATTGGGTTGCGAGAAGAATTCAACGACAATATATTTTTTACCGCCAGTGATGAAGTTGACGATTTCATAACTACCCTCTCTCCCGGCCTGACATTTAAGGAACGAAGCGAGCGGCTGAATGCGGAATTTTCCGGAAAACTGGGTATCTTGCGGTATGCGGACAACAATGAATTGAATGCCGTGGATCAAGATTATCTCGGAAGCCTGGGATATCAAATAACCCCCCGGCTGGGGATGAATGCAAACGGCGGATACATCAAGGATCATCGCACGGACCGTGATATTCTGACAACCGGTCTGGTGCAGAACAGTAAGCCCCGAAAAAAATATCTGGCCAATATCAGCGGTAATTATTTGACCGGTGAAACCACGGCCAGCACCCTGACGTACCAATTTGAACGTTCCGACTATCAAGATCGTGAATTCAGCGATTCCAAGATACACAGCCTCAATTTCGGGCATACCTGGAATATGAGCCGATTTTTTAAAGAGACCATCGGCAGAATGAACCTTGGGTTTGCCCGGGGGGAATTCGAGACCTCGAAAGTAAAGTCTTTTTCCGGTACTGCGGGTGCCCAATGGGCTTTCAATGAATTGTGGAGCATGGTATTTGACCTGGGTGTGCGTTATACCCGGACAGAGTTTTTGGAACTGGATATATCCAACCCGTTCAATCCAATCACCCGGGAAAGCGAGACCGAGAAATGGAGCGGAGTCGGCAATGCCGGTATTGTTTATGACGGAGAATTTACCAGCGGAAATATCAATTTTTCCCATGATGTTCAGGAAGCCGGCGGCAGGGGAGGAACAGCAAATCGGACTGCCTTGACCTGCGGATTCCGGCGCAGATTCACTGAAAAATTCAGCGGCACATTTTCTGCCGGATACTTTCAGAACAAGACCGATTCGGGAACGGTGGCGCTGGAGGACATCAACGAACGTACCTGGCGTATTCGACCCGGAATTCAGTATAATTTTACCAAAGATATTAGCTTTGAAGCCGCCTACAAGTATACTGAGGTGAATGACAGGGAGAGAAACAACGTGTCGACCCAGAATACGGTTTTTGCCAGGATATTTTACCAGTATCCTTTCCCCTGAAACCTCTGACCTGCTCACTCAATTTAAATAGTGTCTATCCATAAATGGCTATTTTGCCCAATATCTTCGTTATGCTCAAAAATTAATCCTCGGAATATCAACTATATGCCTGTGGTTAATTTTCTTACATGCCTCGATCTTGAACAAAATATCTCATTTCTGGATAGACACTAAATAAGGAGGTGAAAAGTTTGGCCACACCCCCCATAACCCCCAATGATTATCTCAACATTGCGAAACGCAGAAAATGGAGTTTCATCCTTCCGTTTTTAATCATTGCCATCACAGGTGTTGCCGTGGCGCTTCTACTGTCGCCGGTCTACAAATCCAGCGCAACCATCCTCATCGAATCTCAGGAGATCCCCCAGGAATTTGTGATGACCACGGTGACTACATTTGTCGAGCAGCGCCTCCAGTCCATCAATCAAAGAATTATGAGCAGTACCCGGTTGAGAGAGATCATCAAACAGTACGATCTCTATCACAAGATTCAGAAAAAGTGGACCATGGAAGAGGTGATTGAAAAAATGCGAGAAGATGTCAAAATGGAGCCCATCAGTACCGAGGTGGTGGACCAGCGTACCGGAAGACCCACCATGGCCACCATCGCTTTCACGCTATCTTATGAGGGCAAGGAAACCCCGTCAAAAATTCAAAAGGTGGCGGATAAACTCACAACACTGTTTTTGGAAGAAAACCTGAAAATAAGAGAACGTCAAACACAGGGGATTTCCCAGTTTTTAAAGGAAGAGGTTGAAAAACAGAAAACCCGTCTCGAGGAGCTGGAAGCGAAAATCGCAACGTTCAAAGAAAAGCACATCAACGAGCTTCCGGAAATGCTCCAGGTCAATGTACAGGGGCTTAACAATGTGGATCGTAATATCGAACGGTTTGAGGATCAACTGCTCAACCTGAAAAACAGGGAAGGGTATCTGGAAACCCAGTTGGCCAACACCGACCCCGAAACGCTGAGTGATCAAGATAAACTCCGGCTCAAAGAACTCAACTTGCAGCTGGTGGCGTTAAAGCCCAGGGTTTCCGAGCATCATCCGGATATGAAAAAACTCCGGGCTGAAATTGCCGAGATGGAACAACAAGTGAACATGAACAGCGATAAACCTCAGTCAAAAAATGAGTTGCCGGATAACCCAGCCTACATCACCCTGTCATCTCAGCTGTCCGCTACCCGATCGGATATTGACTTTATCAAGGAACAGATAAAAAACCTCGAGCAGGAAAAAAAAGAGTATCAGAAACGGATCGATGCCACCCCCCGGATCGAGCAGGAGTATAATACGCTAAGGATTCAGCTGAACACCACACAGGCCAAATTCGATGATTTGATGCACAAAATCATAGAGGCCCGGATTGCCCACAACCTTGAAAAAGAGCAAAAAGGGGAACGGTTCATTATCATCGATCCGCCGCAGCTGCCGGAAAAACCCTTTAAACCGAACCGGCTGGCCATCATGCTGATCGGCGTAGTACTCGGCATGGGCGCGGGTATCGGAACGGCGTCACTCCGGGAGTTTTCCGATCATTCCGTCCGTACAGTGGACGCACTGGCCATGGCTACTTCTTTTCCGGTCTTGAGCACCATTCGGGAGATTGTCACTGTCAAAGATCAGCGGCGGAAGAAAACCCGAAGGATTATTCAGGTCTCTGCCACGGCGGCCATCCTCATCGGCGCAGTGGTTATATTTCATTTTTTTATTATGGATCTGGATATTTTTTGGGCGAAGCTTATGCGGCGCATGGCCATTTAAATTAAGGAGTCGGATAGTTTTTCGGTTCAATCGCTCCATGAATAATCAGCGACTATATCATACAAATTCATACAAAAGGGTTCGTAAAGATAGAACAGAAAACATGGCTTTAAATAAATAGGTTATATGAGTACCCACTTAAAGCATTTTAATTGCGATTACAAAATATCGCTGTTCTATCTTAACGATCCCTAATGTATTCAAACAGTGTATGATTTCGCTGCTGATCGTTCATTGCACTATCTACAAAGCGTAATAAGAAAAACACCCCGATTGCTAATTAAAATTTGAATTAACGGAGTTTAGGTTATGAAAGTGCGAAAAGCGCTGGAAAAGGCCAGAAAAGAACGGGAACAGGGTAATGTAAGATTTATAGAGGGTGCCGATACCGTACCGGAACCGACCGGCTGGAAGCCGCCGGTTTACTGCCAATCCTGCCATGTTGAAATCGACCCGGCAAAACTGGCCGAAAACCGGTGCATCAGCATAATGACTGACGATCCGGCAATGGATGACTATAAAGTTCTGCGGGCCCAGATATTACAAAGAGCCCGGGAAAACGGGTGGCGGACATTTATGATTACCAGTCCTAATGCCGGTGAAGGAAAGACCGTAACAGCCATCAATCTGGCCATCACGTTTGCAAAAGAGCACCATCAGACGGTTTTGTTGGTGGATGCGGATCTTAAAAAACAACACGTACATCACATCATGGGATATGACAGTGAGTGGGGTCTGGTTGACTATTTGACCCATGAAAAATCTTTGAATGACATGATAGTGTGGCCCTGCATTGAAAAACTTACGGTGATTTCAGGCGGCAGTACCGTACAGGAAAGTGCGGAACTTTTGGCCTCGCCCATGATGAAGACACTGGTGGACGAAATGAAGACACGATATAAAGACCGGTATGTTATTTTCGATGTGCCGGCCGTCCTGGATGGTGCCGATGCCATGGCATTTGCACACTATGTAGATGGAATCCTGATGGTTATCCGGGAGGGACAAACACCCATTCAGGACATTAAAAAGGCAATGGAGATGATTCCGATAAAGAAATTTTTAGGATTTGCCTTAAACCGTTATTCAATGAGATGAGCCATGTATAAAACGTTTTACGGATTCAATGAAAAACCCTTTAGTATCGCAGCGAACCCTTCCTTTTTATATTTATCGGAAGGGCATGAAAACGCATTGACCTATCTGGAATACGGGATTACGGAAAATTCAGGGTTTATTCTTCTCACCGGAGAGGTTGGTGCGGGAAAGACGACGCTGGTAAGGCATATGCTGAACCGGGTGGCGTCTGAAATGGAGATTGCCGAGATCTTTAACACCAACGTGTCGCCGGAACAGCTCCTCGGTCTCATCTTTGCCGAATTCGGGTTGTCGCCGGCAAACGGCGACAAATCCAGAAAATTAGAAATACTGCAACAGTATTTCATCGATAAATATGCAATCAAAAAACCGGTGCTTCTGGTCATTGACGAGGCGCAGAATCTTTCCAACGAGACCATGGAAGAAATCCGGATGTTCTCCAATCTTCAGGCAGACGACCGGTTGCTGCTACAGATCCTTCTGGTGGGTCAGTCCGAGCTTCAGCATCGGCTGAAAACGGCCGGTTTACGGCAGTTTGCCCAGCGTATTTCCGTCAGTTACCATCTTTCACAGCTCAAACGGGAAGAGACCGGAAAATACATCGCCCATCGTTTAAAAAAAGCTGGCGGAAGTCCCGATATCTTCACACAAGCTGCAGTGGAGGGCATCCATGATGCTTCGGGAGGCATTCCCAGAACCATCAACCTGTTCTGCGATGCAGCCCTGGTTTATGGATATGCGGATGAACTGAAGTGTATCCAGGCTTCGCTCATCGAAACCATTGTAAAAGATAAAGACGGCATCGGGATTGCTATGCCAGGGGAGAGCCGGACAGCGTCCGTTTCGGCGACGGCCGGTGATGGGATGTCCCATATGATTCTAAGGCGTCTGACGGATCTGGAGACCACTGTGGCCCGGCTTGAATCGCAGTTGGAATTTTTTATTCAAAAGTTAAGAAAATCGGCGAACGGAAAGGGATTTGACAGTGGCGATAGGCGAACCGACAAAGTATTGGATGTAAATTCCGGTGATGTCTAGAGGCGCAACAGAAACCAACAGACGTTTAAAGTAGCACTTTGTCTGGTTTGTTACTGGGCAGGCCGGGAACTGGGAATGACGACCATGGATTTGTCAGAACGGTTGGGGATCTCTCATTCAACGGTCAACCAGGCATCGCTGTGTGGAGAAAAAATCGCCAGGAAATTAACGGCGGATTTGTCTGGCAGCCGTTCATTGTCGAAAACCTGGTATAAAGATCTTATTTATGAAATAGAACGACTTGCAGAAGAAGAGAAAAAGAATGCAGAAAAATATTTGTACGAAAATAATAAAGAAATGATGATGCAAGCTTATAATGTTTATATAAAACCCACCGAAAAAATTACAGCGCTCAGAAGGGATTTAAGAAAAAAGTAGAAGTCATTACAAACTGCACCTCCTGATGAAGGCGGAACTCTCGGGTTCCGCCTTTTTTATTCGCCTTGGCCTGAATACCTTGTAGTTTGTCGTAGCGGAGCAAAGATCCCGCCCAGCAGTGCTGCGGGGAGCTTCATTGGTTCGATCATCAAACGAATTTGAAACGAAGTTCTAATCTATTTTTTTGGTTGCAATGCAGCCATAAATACAGGGCATCGAAATCTAAGACGGAACTCTACAGGGATTTTTCAGTCAAAATTGCTTCAAAGACCGATGTTCAACTGTCGCATGCGACGCTGGGTGCTGTTTGGAGCCATCAAAAAAATCGCAACATGTATGCAGATATCGCAAATGAAATGATTTATTACAGTGGTCTTGATGTCATCATGGGATTCGGTGACCCATGGATGGCACAGAATATAAATATGTTGGAGGGGAGAAGACCTGGGCGGATATCATCGATTTGAAAAAACCATGCCAATAACATTGATGCCATAGTGAAAGAGCAGGCAGACTTCAATAACACTGTAGCCGCGGTAAAGAACTGGGTTGAGAAAAAGAGCTTCTGGAAGGAAACCCTGGTTATTGTCACGTCCGATCATGAATGCGGTATGCTGTTTGGGGATTCAGCGGGCAATACATTGACAATACAGATATTTTTACCGTTATGGTAACTTCTCAATAAGTTCCGGTAGTAGACAAAAAATACTACCATTACCTTTTGCAAGTTGTTTAAGGCATGTTAAAGTATTTCTATCGGGAGGGAAAGAGAAAAATATTATCCTGGGTTCAAAACT
>JAYEFV010000459.1:0-1988 GCA_034658755.1 Thermodesulfobacteriota bacterium
CTATTGACATCTAAATAAGCCATAGTTTATTTTGAAAATAACTTCTTTAATCGAAACTGAATCACATTCATTCCTTTAACCTCTAACTTTACGGAGGTCACATCATGGAGTATCATCTCAAATACTACATGTCTTGCTCCTGACAGAACGTTTGTTCTGTTGGGAGTTTACAGCGCTATTCTATCGTCTACGGCCTAACAATATTCTTCTATACCTACCGAAAAAAGGAGGTGTAAAATGAAAAAACTTCAAATAGCATTAATTGTTATATTCGTTTTTTTGTTAGCCTTTGTATCATTTTCTATATCTCAATCTCAGGACATCAAGAAGTTAAAGGCAGGGATGCCCAATACCGTAACGCTGTCAAACGGTGAAGTTATCTATGATCTGAACGGTGAATGGGAAGTCAGCGTTGAACACTATGGACCTTGGGCACAGTATGGAGCAGTTTCTGATATTTCGGAGATAAAGCAAGAAGGTGCCTTTTTTGTAGGAATTACACTGCTCGGAACCCCTCGTAGTCCAAAGGGTAGTGAAAAGCTAAGAGGAGAACTTGACAAAAGTGGTTTTAAGAAGGTTTATGTAATAACAGGAGCTGGGCCGATTGATCTTAACGGCGAAATTCTCAATAATGGGAACAAAATGAAATTCGATGACGGCACGAAAATAAGAGGGACGTATACAAGAAAACAATAGGTAAAGCCCTCCGGCAAGAATGTCTATTTGTATGGGCGTTGGCAAGATCAATTAGAATATTATTCCTCATTTTAGATTTTCATGTATGAAAGCACCACTCCTCAAGGCAGGGTGATTCGGCCCTGCTTTTCTATTTTTGTGGGTGGTGATAACTGCTTCTATGAAAAACCAAGATATCAACCGTCAAAATTCGTGAGATATTCAGAACATACATGTAATTATTTTGCGATTTCAGATAGTTGTTTCTCTGGCAAGGTATCTGTAGTCGGAACCTCGCTTAATTTTGGGGTTAATTATGAGCATATCACAATTTTAAACGAAGTCTGGATACTCAATATATCAGAACCCGCCGGTTTTCTCGGTTATGATTGACTAAATCCAGACGAAAAAGGTATAAAGAGACTTTCAATAGTCCTGATTTTCCAATTCCATCTGACCTGATGCGGTTTTCTATTTACTGAATCGAATCCTGTTTCTCATCTGATTTTTGTGTTCCTTAGAACTGTCCACATACTGAGTCTCTTTGTTTGAAACCTTAAAACAGGGGGTGCCATTATGACCGAAAAGGGTTTTAAACGTAAACTCACCGCAATCCTCAGCGCTGATGTCGAAGGCTACAGTCGCCTCATGGGCGATGACGAAGAAGCCACTGTCCGAACGATAACCGCCTACCGTGAAGTGATGGCCACCCTTATCCAGCAGCATAACGGCAAGGTATTGGATTCTCCGGGCGACAACCTGCTGGCTGAATTTGTCAGCGTTGTCGATGCTGTGCAGTGTGCTGTAGCAGTTCAAAAAGAAATTAAGTCACGCAACGACGAATTACCTGAAAATAGAAGGATGCAGTTCCGCATCGGTGTCAATCTTGGTGATGTGATCGAGGATGAAGAACGGATTTATGGCGATGGCGTTAACGTTGCAGCTCGCACAGAGGGATTGGCCGATGGTGGAGGGATCTGTGTCTCTGGTCCTGCTTATGACCAAATCGCAAAGAAGCTGCCTCTAGGTTATGAGTATCTAGGGGAGCAAAAGGTGAAGAACATAGAGAAACCCATACGTGTGTACCGGGTTTTAATGGGCCCAGAAGCAGCAGGGAAAATAATCGGCGAAAAAAGGCCAATATCGCGACATTGGCGTTGGGTAGCAGTCGCACTGATTGTAGTGGCTGGCGCACTGGCGATCTGGAACTTTTACTTTCGCCCACCGTTTGAGCCCGCTTCTGTGGAACGGATGGCTTATCCTCTGCCTGATAAACCTTCAATCGCGGTGTTGCCCTTCGACAACATGAGTGG
>JAYEFV010000460.1:0-1983 GCA_034658755.1 Thermodesulfobacteriota bacterium
ATCCCACAAGATGTCGGGCTTTCATTATCATCGCTGCAAGCCTTTCAGCAGTCTTATTGCTTATCGACTCATCTCGTTCGGTGACCATTTCTTTTTTCATTTTAATTTCGCTTATTTTTTTAAGGATCAAATATTACAAGCTAATTATCTGTCAGTAGTATAATGAATTTTGAAATGCATAAATATTTTCACTTTTGATCCTTTCCACGGTTTCCATATCCACTTCAAACGGTATTTCCGGTAAAACCGGCTCCGGCAATTGATTTTCATAAAAAGGTGTATTCTTAATTTTCAAATTATATGAAATAACCATCAAATTTTCCAAGGTTAGAACATCTTGAATATTATATGCCAGTAAGGTTTCCAGCGCCTTTTGATTCCCAGTCTTCTGATAATCGTACCAAAGTTGGACAGCAAAAAATCCATCAATATCTTTTAAATTTCCCCGATCAATCCCCAACTGAGTTTCGCAACTTTTTAGACCACCTCTATAGCCCAGGCTCCCTAGAATGTATCTCAAGTCAATATGGGCGTGACTCAAGCGAATACCAAAATAGTTTTCAATAAATGGAACGTCAAAAGTTTTACCGTTGTATGAAACAATGGCATCGTATTTTTCGATATCATCAAGAAAGTCGTTAAGATTATGACCGTTGATATAGTAATAAATCGATTCCCCATCATAAAGTGAAATTGTGGTTATAGGGTCGTAGTATCGATTTAGTCCCGTTGTTTCAATATCCAGATAAACCATTGAATGTCTGAATTCAGGAAAAAACCTCCATTGTAAATTCGCCGGCAAATGTTCTGAAAAATAATTGGGGTTCCCGGTCTTTAAATGATGACACGACTGTTCAAGATAGGTGGTTATGGTATCCATCTTTGTCGGTGAAAGGCGGATTGAGTGATTACCGGTGAATTGATCCCAGTGCTGAATTCCAGATTCCCATAACCGCTGTTCGGTTATATTTCCTATGCCAGGAATGTGCATGAATGTGTTTTTAAGCATTGTAATTCCTCATGTGAGTATTTTCCCATTAGACCAACATACCACAATTTGAGTTTCCATAAATAAATATCTGCCGTTTATGCGGATTTCTATTTAAAAAAACATCAGGGTTGCATCTTCTTCGTTATCAAGGGCTCGCAGTAGACGACTACGGCTGATTGAACCTATTTCGCCCTTGAGATACGTACGAAGGTTTTAGAGCAGGGCCATTTAAATTATGCTGCTTATCAATACAGCGAAAAACTGCTTAAAGTGGCTGAATGGAAAAAACATTTCGGCAAAGCAAAAGATGAATCTGATTGGCAGAAAAAGATTCGGGACAGCGGTTTTCGCAGAACCATTGTCACCTTGTACCAGCACCGCTGCGCCCTAACACCCGAAGGTCATACCGTGGTCGATGCTGCTCATGTGAAACCCTGGAAAGACAGCTTTGACGACCGGCCCACTAACGGCATGGAACTTTGCAAACTCTGTCACTGGTCTTTCGATAAAGGGCTGATGAGCGTTGGAAAAGAATATGAGGTTCTTGTTTCAAAAAGAGTGAGCATACAAAAAAATTATCCCGGCTACATCCTTACGCTAACGGATCGGCCCATTTTCACACCTGATGAGCAAAAATTCTGGCAAACTCAGGATAACCTTCACTGGCATCGGAAAAACTTATTCCGCAGGCGATGGAAAAGGGTAAGCTGCTGTGACCCCACGCCCTTGTACCTTGCGAGGCAGACCCATGGATCATCCTGCACGAATGTTGTTATTGCGATGAGTTCATAGTTGTCCTTCGACAACCTCTCCCGTATCAGCATCGATGACGACTTCTTCCAACGCTTCACCCTCAGGGTTAGGCAAGGCCACCCCCACTGTCCACACGGTCCGGACCTCTTTACCACCCGTGCGAACTCGTTCCCATAGCATCGCCTCACGGGCTATGCCTTTGCCATGCCACACCTTCACGGCCTTGTCTTTCGCTTGTT
>JAYEFV010000461.1:0-8324 GCA_034658755.1 Thermodesulfobacteriota bacterium
CTGGAAGAACAGAAGAGGATTTTAAAAAAAACGGGGCATTCCATCAAAAATCGTACCGGTTATGAGATCCACGGGATATTTGTACACAGTCTCTCAAATAAAAACACGCTTTCTAAGCGTATAGATGCATACCTGAACAAAAAGTTTAAATATGAGATAGCTGATTTTTCCGGCCTTGACAGGTCTCTCTTTTTAGATGCCTGGAAAACACACTTCCAGAAAGGTGAAATAGCCGGTCTTCTTTGGATTGCCGCCACGCGAGTCGATCTTAAAAAAGAGGATATCAGCTCGATTTTCGGAGAAATCCATATGCAGATGCATCTGAATGCCGGATACAACCTTAATCTACGGCGCCGTTTGTTCTATCAAGAGGAAGAGAATCGAAAGCTGGTTCAAAGGCTCAAAGATTCGATCCGAATAAGGAGAAAATTAAAAAACGAAAATGAAAATTCAGAAAGGGATCAGATGGAATTGCGCAGACAATATGCCTTTCTTGAAAATGAAAACCTTTCGATTAAAAAGGATTTGTCAATACTGAGGGGAAATACGGGGATTCTCGACCTTGAGGCCGAAAATCAGCAATTACGGGACGAACTGGGGAAACTGTCAGAAAAGATAGAGGATTACCAAGAAAGCATGGAGGATCTCCGGGGCCAAAATAATAAGTTACTGTCAAAACTTGAGAGCCAGCACGAAATGAACAACCATTTGAAAGAGGAGTCGAAAAGGATTATTGCCCGGATCTCCGCACTGAATCGTTGTGATGAGACTTGTCCGTCCTTTGATCTCTGCCGGAAACGAATCCTGATCGTAGGTGGTATAAACAGGATGGAATCCATTTACCGCCAGTTGATTGAAGAGAATGGGGGAATATTTGAATACCATGACGGTCACATAAAGGGAGGCAAAAAAGCGCTTGAGAACCGGATAAAGCGGGCTGATGTTGTCCTCTGCCCGGTTAACATAAACAGTCACAACGCCTGTTCGGTAGTCAAGAAAATGGGTAAAAAGCACAGGAAATCTATTCAGATGCTGGCTGGTTCCGGTTTGGGCGTTATTTCTCAGGCCCTTTCTGAATGTCAGGAAGTAAATCAAAGGAGCTGAAAACCATGGATCAAAATCCAAATCCGATTCGTAAAAATGGAGAAAAAAACGTCTTTTGTCCATATTATAAAAACTGCCTGAATCACGCGGCCAAACTTCACTGGGAGAATTGGGATTGTTCTGAGTGTCCGCACAAACTGACGCAACGACTAATAAAAACAGATCAGATGACCAGTGGCTTTTACCCGTATTGCGAGTTGCCGTTAAGAATACATCTAAACTTCCTTGAAAAAATCGGTCTTGTGTAGACAAGCTTTCGAAACCAAGTCCAAAGGCACCACCACACTAAAATTATATAATTTTTTAAAAAAAGCTTGACATCGTTTTTTCATTGGAATACTAGGAATTCCTAATTTAATTAGGGTCTCAAATATTTATAAGGAATGTCTTACGGTTTCCGGCCTTTAGAGGGGTGCGGAGAAAGTGAAGGCGTAACTTGGAGCTTTGTATAAAGCTTTGGTTGCGCCTTTTTGTTTTTTCAGGAGGGAATGAAGAATGACATTAGACGAAGTCAAGCGGGGTCAGGAGTGCGAAATTGTGGATATCACTTCAGAGGGCATTATGGGACAGCGGCTTCTGGATATGGGATTTATCCCTGGAACCCGAATAAAAGTTATACGAAACGCGCCGCTTGTTGATCCTGTTGAGTTTTTACTGAAGGGATATTATGTCAGCCTGCGCCACTCCGAAGCCAGAAAAGTAGAGGTAAATCTATTATGAACAGTAAATATGATAACGTCGTCGTGGCTTTAGCAGGGCAGCCCAATTCCGGTAAATCCACGATCTTTAATATGCTCACCGGGGCCAGGCAGCATGTAGCCAACTACCCCGGCGTAACAGTGGAGAAAAAGAGCGGTTCTTTTCGTCTTAAAGAGGATCGGGTTGAGTTGATTGACCTTCCCGGGACACACAGTCTAACCTCCTATACACTGGAAGAGCGCATTGCCAGGGATTTCCTGCTCAACGATAAGCCTGCCGCTGTCGTTGATGTGGTGGATGCTTCCAATTTAGAGAGAAATCTCTATCTAACCTTTCAATTAGCGGAAATGGATGTATCTCTTGTCATTAACTTGAACATGATGGATGTGGCCGAAAGACGGGGCAATAAGATCGACACCCAAAAGTTAAGCCAGGAATTAGGAGCACCTGTAGTCTCTACAGTGGGAAACAAAGGCAAGGGGAAAAAGCGACTCAAGGAGGCGATCCTGTCAACCTCAAAAAAAGGGCAGGCCGCCCCCTTTCGAATCAACTATGGGGATGATCTTGAACCCATTTTAGATTCTCTGGAAAAACGCCTTTCAGAGGAGACGGAAATCTCCAGCCGCTATCCGGTTCGATGGCTTGCGGTGAAGCTTATGGAAAATGATGAAGAGGCGCAAAGGCTGGTCAGGAAATATTCGCAAAAAAGCAGGGTGATACTGAGTTCGGCGGAAGAAAAAAGAGAGGCCTTTACGCTGGAGCACAAGAAGTCTCCACAAAAGGTTATAGCCATAACGCGCCATCAGGAGGCCCAGAGGATCGTGGAGGCGAGTGTCACCCGCAAAAAAGAGATAACCAGTACGCTTACAGACAGGATTGACCAAGTAGCTTGCAATCGCTTTTCAGGTCCGGTTGTCCTGGTCGCCACCATCTATCTCATTTATGAAATTGCCATAGTTCAGGGATACAACATCACCGCCTACACCTGGCCTGTGCTTGCCTGGTTCAGGAATCTTATCGCGTCGCTGTTCCCTTCCGAAGGATTTATTTTTGATCCCTTTTTTCGCTCCATGCCCCTGTGGGTCGTAGACGGTACACTCGCCGTGCTGAATTACGTTCCTATCTTCCTTATCCTGTTTGCCCTAATAGCCATTCTGGAGGACACAGGTTACATGGCCAGAATGGCTTTTATACTGGATAGGATATTTAGATACTTCGGTTTGCATGGTCAGTCTGTTCTTCCCATGGTTATCGGCGGCCTGTATGTTGGTGGGTGAGCTATACCAGGAGTCCTCGCGTGCCGGGGCATGAAAGATGAGAAAGCCAGGATAGCAACCATTATGATTGTTCCCCTGATGAATTGCCTAGCAAAGATCCCTTTCTATGTGCTCCTGATCGGGATATTCTTTACAGCATATAAAGGGATCACAATGTTTTTTATTGCCACGATTACCATAATTATAGCTCTTTCCGTAGCTAAGATCTTAAACCTTACAGTGCTAAGGAAAAGATTGAGTGCGCCATTTGTCATGGAGATGCCGCCCTATCATATACCTACTGTCCAGGGCGTGCTTCGTCGCTGTCTTGAAAGGACATGGCTATTTGTCAAAAAGATTATCACTATTGTTATTGTAGTGTCTGTCATTGTCTATGCGCTTATCTATTTCCCTGCTTTAAGCAAAGAAAGAAAGACTCAATATATAAGTCAAGCCGATCAGGCACAACAGAGCTTCTTCAAAAAAATAGGGAAGGATAACCCTTATGCCGGTCTTATAGCTGCCGATAACTTAATTAAATTTACAATCTATTGGAATGATTACAAAAAGACAAAGATGGGTGCTAAAGGCAAGGAAGCAATGGAGGCCATTGACCAAAAATTCAGAGAAAAAAATCCTGAATTCTTCAAGATCGTAAAGAAGGGAAAATATAAAATAGAAGGCAACGTGATAAAAGATAAACACGCGAATAAGGCATACAAGGCTTATAAAAAACTGGATAAGACAAGGAACAGGCTCCGAAGGGAGCAAAAAGAAGAGACGATTATCGCAAGCTTCATGGGCCGTGCCGGACGTTTTATAGAGCCGTTAACCAGGTGGGCAGGCTTTAACTGGCGCGTAAATATAGCCCTTATGAGCGCATTTGCGGCCAAGGAGAGTAGTGTGGCAACCTTAGGCGGTATCTACCAGTCAGCACCAGGGGAAAAAGAGGATACACTTGAAGAAAGGATAAAGGAAAAAGAAAAGGGTTGGACGTCTCTCCATGTGCTGGCCATAATGCTCTTTATGGCCATGTATCCTCCTTGCATCCCTACTCTCCTGATGGTCAGACTTGAGACAGGAAGCACAAAATGGATGCTCTTTGCCACCTTTTATCCGATTGTTTTAGGGATAATCATAGCTGTTCTTGTATTTACCGGCGGAAATTTATTGGGTTTATCCGGAATGCAGGCCATGATCGCCTTTTATATTCTGGCATTAATTATTCTTGTATTAATGGGTTTTATCAAGAGAGAACCGGAATTCATTTAAGAAAGGGGGTGTTATAATGCGAAAAAAGCTGGCAATCCTGGCGGCAATCCTTGCCTTCACAATCCTTCTGATTCCCTGTGCATTTGCCCACACTCCTCTCTGCTCGTGTTCAGATGAGGGGGATGGAACCATTCTCTGCGAAGGAGGGTATTCCGATGGATCTTCGGCTGCCGGAGTAGAGATGAGAGTGTTGGATTCGACAAGAAAGGTTATCGTTAAAGGCAAAATGGACGAGGATAGCGAGTTTGTGTTCAAAAAGCCTGAAGGTGAATACACGGTTATCTTTGATGCAGGTCCTGGCCACGAGGTAAAGGTATCGAGTTCGGAAATTACAGAATAGGATTGAGGGGTTCAGGGTTCAAAGGTTCATGGGTTCAGAAATTATGGGTTCACCTCACAAATCTGCACCGTTGATTCGTGAGCTTTGAAGGAAGAATCCATGAAAAAAGGTAAGCCTAAACGATGAACGCTGAACCTGTGAACGGTTACGAATTAACAAATAACAAAGGAGTGTGAATTATGAAGAGATTAGTATCGTTATTATCGCTGGTTATGTTGTTTACATTGAGCGTTCCGGCTTATGCACATTTTCAGATGGTCTACAGCCCTGACAGTGTTCCGAAGTCAAAAAAGCTTAACCTGAAGCTTGTCTTTACCCATCCCTTTGAGGCAGGCCACACCATGGATATGGGAAAAGATGAGAAGGGTAAGATCCACCCACCCATAGCTTTTGGTGAAATGCACAAAGGAAAGAAAAAGGATCTCCTTAACACACTAAAACCGATCACTTTTACCAGCCTGACAAACAAAGGCAAAGCATATGAGGCCAATGTAAGGCTCAAAGGAATGGGAGACCATGTGTTCTACTTTGTCCCTGCTCCTTATTATGAAGGCTCGGAGGACATCTACATCCAGCATTGCACCAAGGTGATATTCAATGTGGCGGGCGCCCCGACGGACTGGGACCAGCCGGTTGGCGATCCCCTGCCCGTGGAGATTGTTCCGCTGGACAAACCCTATGCCCTCTGGGCGGGAAATGTCTTCCGCGGGATCGTCACATGCAAAGGAAAACCGGTTCCTTATGCTGAAATAGAGGTAGAGTACCTGAATCATGATATTAAGGGCAATGCCTTTGTTAAGGAAGCTAAGGTGGAGCCCCCCCACGATGCGCTCATTACCATGACCATAAAGGCTGACTTAAACGGCGTGTTTGCCTTTGGTATTCCCAAAGCAGGTTGGTGGGGATTTGCCGCCCTGGGAGCCGGAGGGGACCTCAAACACAATGGCAAGGAACTCTCCCAGGATGCAGTTATCTGGGTTCAGGCCCTGGACATGAAATGATAATTAACGAATGATACGCTGATCCACCGGAATTGGCTTTTGTCTTACGGGCCCCGATGCGAGGCGGGGCAAGTGAAGGCGCAACAGGACTTGTAGCAATACCAAGTCCCTTGCGCTTTTTTATTTGAACCTGAAAGGAGGTGTAGAACCAAGACAGATACTGTGTCTACACGCCGTGTCAATTCAACCGGATAAAATAAAACAATAAAAACGCATTTCAAACTAACTTGAGAGTCTAAACTTCTTACGTCATGCCGGACTTGATCCGGCATCCATAATTCATATCGTACTGATAATATTCTGGATTCCCGCTTTCGCGGGAATGACGATACCCAATTTATGGTTCTAATAATTTCAACAAGTTAGAAGAACTTTGGACTGTACAGAAACTAAGTAAGAAAAGGAGGAAGCAATCGATGAAGAAAGTGATCAAGGGGGTGTTGTGTTTGCTTGTGTGCGTCTCTCTGTTTTCATTCCCGGCTTTTGCCGAAGAGATGTCTAACTACGAACTTATGCAAGAACTAAATGCGCTCAAAGAGAAGACCAGGATGCTCGAAGAAAAGCTGAATAAGCAGGAAGAAGTATCAAAACAAGAAATTTCCAAAGAGTTTTCCACCGGTCCTGAAGGTCAAGGTCTGCCGGAACGGGTCCGTCGAATTGAAGAACAAATGGAACAAAAGGGTGTGCTGGGAAAATGGGCGGATAAAATAACCCTGAGCGGAGTTATTGAGGCCGAAGCTTATTATGAAGATTATGACTATGATGATCCTGCGACTAAGGATGAAGACTCAAGCGATATTACCCTCGCGACAGTGGAACTGGGTATTGATGTGGATATTATAAAACATGTCAAAGGGCATGTGCTTTTTTTATGGGAAGAGGATGACACCGAGCCCGTGGACGTGGATGAGGGGTTTATTACCCTGGATGGAGAAGATGTGGTGCCCCTTTATCTTAATGTGGGCAAGCTCTATGTTCCCTTCGGCAATTTTGAAAGCCATTTTATCAGCGATCCCTTAACGTTAGAGCTTGGAGAGACCAGGGAGAGCGCACTAACTGTGGGATATGTGAATGAATGGTTGGACTTTTCCGTAGGTGCCTTTAACGGTGACATCGATGAAACCGGAGAAGATAATCATATAGAGAGCTATGTTGTCGGTGCTTCATTTTCCGTTCCCGAGGAACTCATTTCGAATTTCGGTATTACCGGCGGGATATCTTACATCAGCAATATTGCGGATAGTGACGGCCTTGAGGGAGAAACTCCCGGGGAGATTAAAGACTATGTGGGTGGATTCAACGTCTTTTTAAGCATATCTTTTATGGATAAATTCTTCCTTGAGTGTGAATATTTAGGGGCCCTTGATGAATTTGAACCCGGAGAATTGTCCTTTGACGGCGGAAAGAAATTTCAGCCCGAGACATGGAATTTCGAACTTGCGTATGCAGCCACGGATCGGCTAGAAGTTGCCGTCAAGTATGAGGGCGGGGACGACCTCGGTGATTTGCTTCCCGAAGATCAGTATGGCGCGGCACTCACGTATGGCCTGTTTGAGAATACATCCCTGTCTCTCGAATATCTCCATGGAGAATTCGAGAATGATGACGAAAGGGATCTATTTACCACACAGCTCGCTATTGAGTTTTAATGGTTGTGCTTTCTAAAATGGTCATTTTTGGTCTCAAAATCCAGCGGGCTTTATGCTCATGAAAGTTCGATTCTCTCCTCCGGCACCAGCCAAAAAGCCAACTGTTTCAGTTGATCACATCAAAGCCTCTTGGATTCAGCCAAGGGGCTCTTTTGTGTCAAAATCAACGATTTTTCCCAAAGAATATATCATCATAACTCGGCGGTGACCAAGCCGAGTTTTTTTCATATCCTCAACCCATAAACCTGCTATAACAAACTCATCTCCTACAAATGATCGCAAACAAAATGGGAAAAATATTTAATGTGTTTGATTTATAATGCATTTTAGTGGATTCAGATGCATTTTTATAACTCTTCTGTAAATGAGATATAAATTAATTAAAAAAACCCATTTTGTTTACCCCTAGCGGAAAGCCGATGATACCCCATCTTCTTCGTTATTAAGGGCTCGCAGCAAACGACTACGGCTGGTACCTTTGATGCCTAAAATCTGGGGCATCCTCGACTTTCGCTCATTTAGGGTATTATGTTCGCGGATGATTCCATATGAAATTAATTCAGGCAGAAAAGGGCAGCCAGCTTTACTCTATGAAAAAGAAGATGTTCCAATTAAGATGGTCTCGTAAAAAGTCGAAAAACACCCTTTTTTGTCATTCCGGCAAAAGCCGGAATCCAGTAAATTCAATGGCTTCTGGATGCCGGATCAAGTCCGGCATGACGGTTTTAGGACTTTTTACGAGTTTATCAATTAAGCTCCATCCGTTTCGTACAATGGAGGAGGCAATCCAATGGCTCGGTCAAAGTTGAGATTTTCTTGACTTGAAAAGGAGGGTTGAGTGAAAACTAAAATCTAAACCCTATTGTGAAATGAAATCTCCCTGCACTTTCATTAGCTTTCCTATCCAGTTTGTGCCCGTAATAGACCCCCATGGGACCGATTTGTGTGAGATAATGCAATCCAACACCCACTGAAGAACGAAAGTCATCCGAACCCTGGTCGA
>JAYEFV010000462.1:0-1973 GCA_034658755.1 Thermodesulfobacteriota bacterium
ATGACCCGGAAGATTATGTACATCGGATCGGGCGCACTGGCCGGGCCGGCGCCGTCGGCACCTCAATCAGCTTCGCTGATGAGAAGGACGCATTCTACATTCCCGCCATACAGGAGTTCATCGACCGCGACCTGAGCTGTATCGAACCGAACGAAAATTGGCTCACCATGCCAAAGCCTGTCTTTGCAAGGAAAAGGCGCAGATCCCACCGCAGAAGATAAGCTACAATATAGTACATATGGGAAAAGCCCCAATCTTTCAAATAACCCTTTCTTTTTTAAATTAATTCCTTTATAATATCCTTGTCTTTTTAAATGCATCAATTAATTTTCATATTGTCAACTTGCGCGGTTAGATACTTAATCGCTAATAGCTAACCGCTCAGCTTGCTTATTATTAAAGGATATTTGATTAAATGAAACGCTTCATCGATCAAGAATTATTAAAATGGAAACACCGTAAGCGGCGAAAACCTCTTATAGTCCGTGGTGCCAGGCAGGTCGGCAAGACCTATTCCATCAGGTCTTTTGGGGAGAGCCATTTCGATATGTTCGCACTGGCTGACCTGGAACGAAACCCGGAGCTGCATCGCATATTTAGCGGCAAATTAGACGCGAAGCAGATCATCGCGGACCTGGAAATCCTCCTCAGACAGAAAATTCAACCCGGGAAAACCTTGCTTTTTATCGATGAAATTCAGGCATGTCCAAGGGCAATTACCGCCCTTCGTTACCTGTATGAGGAAATGCCTGATCTGCATGTGATTGCGGCCGGTTCCCTCCTTGAATTTGCCATGAAAGACATCTCATTCCCTGTTGGAAGGATACAGTTCCTCCAACTATACCCCCTTTGCTTTGTTGAATATCTTTTAGCAATCGGTCATAACGAAGCAGCCGGAATCCTTCTTGAACCCCCAAAAGCGGTTTCAGAGCCAGTGCATGAGTTTCTGCTTGAAGAACTCCGGAGATATTTTTTTATTGGCGGAATGCCGGAAAGCGTCTTCTCTTATGTGGAATCAGGATCCATGCAGGAGGCGTTTGAAGTTCAGACCGAGATCTGTGAAACATATCGGATGGATTTCGCAAAATACCGTCCGCAGGTCAATAAAGATTGTTTGAACTCAGTATTAACATCCATATCACAAAACGTGGGGCAGCAGATAAAGTATTCAAGGCTCGCTATGGGCTTTTCAAACCCGACTTTAAAAAAGGCATTTGATCTGCTTGCAATGGCAAAGATTATTGCGAAGATCTCTTCTACGGACCCTTCAGGCTTGCCCCTTGGCGCTTCATCTTCCGATAAAGTATTCAAAGGCCTGATGGTGGATATTGGTCTAATGCGGTATCTTACAGGGATGCCTATAGATGTCGAATACCAAAAGGCTGAATTACTCAATATTTATCAAGGCGGTATGGCAGAGCAATTTGTCGGCCAAGAGATGCTTTTGTCCCAAAATGGCAGCCTTCATTACTGGTCAAGACAGGCAAAAAGCAGTTCAGCGGAAGTTGATTATCTGGCGATTATTGACGGAAAAATCTATCCGATTGAGGTAAAAAGCGGGCCTTCCGGAAGACTTAAAAGCCTGCATATCTTTTTAAAGACCTATCAGAACTGCCCGAAGGGGATAGTTTTTTCTACAGGGCCCTATGGGGAATTAGCTGAAGAACGTATCTCCTTTGTGCCTTTATATTATGCGTTTTCTGCAACCGGGGGTTATGTTGATTTGCAGGTGAGATCGTAGGGCTTGATACCTTTCCATGATCCTCGTTTACGGACTGCCATGATATATCAACGATATTTTCACCTGTCCAAAATCAATGTAAGGCTTTGCGTTTACTATCCAGGGGGATAAAGTTTGCTCTCTTTGTCCAGCAGATCGAAGAGCTTCCCAGGATTGCGGGTTTTGTATTTTTTCAAAAGGTGTTTGTAAGTATCGATATCAAAAGGTTTCTGTTCTTCAATAACCGAAAACA
>JAYEFV010000463.1:0-8303 GCA_034658755.1 Thermodesulfobacteriota bacterium
AAAAACACCCTTTTTTGTCATTCCGTCCCGGATCAGGGTCCGGGATGACGGCCAAGCTGGAATCCAGTAAATTCAATGACTTCTGGATGCCGGATCAAGTCCGGCATGACGGTTTTTGGACTTTTTACGAGACCATCAACAGTTTGAATGCTAAACTATAATTACAAAGGATATTGCGATTTGTCAAACTGGATATCCCGATAGCTAAAGGCTGTTTTCATAGAGAAAACCGATTAGTAAAAAACGGGTGATAACTTGGAAAGAGGCGGCAGAATCACGTGATGAAGCATTCTAAATTGAGGGAGTATTGAAAAAGTGGAACTCTGTAAAAGTTTGAGTAACTTTTTTGCTTCCGGCTGCAAGACCCTGCTTGCCTTAATTTTCGGAAGTGGATGCTAAAAAGTCGAGCATGGCCCGGCATAACGGTGAAACGTTTCTTCTTTTGTCCCTGATCAGATAAAATTTTCGCAGCATGGTAAGATGTTCTATTTTTACAGCCTTAATGATTCCTGTTTTAAGTTCCGTATCAAGGGCTCTTAATGACAGAATAGATATGCCGAGGCCCGACTTTATTCCTTCTTTGACTGCTGTAGAGGAACCCAAACGCGCTACGATATTAAAGGAATCGATATTCTTTGCGTGCGGCACCTTAAAATACTCTTTAATGATTTTCAGCGTGCCCGAACCGGTTTCCCTTAAAATAAACGGTTCTTTAGATAAATTTTCAAAGGTGACTTGCTTTTTGTCAGCCCATTTATGCCCGAAGGGAACAAGCAATACCAGTTCATCTTTCCACAGCTCGCGACATATGAGGCTGTCATTCGTACTTTTCGATCCAACGACGCCCAGTTCGAAATCACCATTCATAACACGTTGTTCGATTTCACTGGTGTCTGAAATCGTCAGGGTAACCGTCACAAGAGGATGCTTTGCGCGGAAATTTTTTAATATTTTTGGGAAAATATATTCTCCGGGAATGGTGCTGCCGCCGATATGAATCGCCCCTTTTTTTGTTCCGAGAAAACCCTGCATTTCATTGCATGCATGCTTTTTCATATCCAGCAATAAACATGAATGTTTGTAAAGGAGTTTGCCTGCCGCAGTTGGAACCACCTGCCTCCCCAAACGATCAAGAAGTTGAGTCCCGACCCCGCTCTCAAGGGTGGCTATCCTTTCGCTGACCGAAGGCTGTGCCAGAAAAACAGCATCAGCGGCTTTTGAAAAGCTTTTTAGCTCAACCACTCTGCAAAATATTTCTAACTGCCTAAAATCAAAGTCTATAGACGGTATTTTGTGTGTAACATCCTTTTTCATTTTTCAAAAAACAGGGTCTTTGAATCCATTGTTTCCTCTAAAATATCATTCAGTAGTTCGGTTTTTTTATTCACCATTCGATGTTGGACGTTCGATGTTCGATGTTCATCTATGTTCCAATATGCACCACGTCGGAAGCATGAACCAGAATCGCCTTTTTTTTCAATTCAGGGAGTAGGTCACGAAGAACATCATACGTAACGGCATGGGGGTGTGCGATGCCGATGGCTTCACCATGACTGTTGGCAATATGTATGAGCCGGCGTATTTGTTTTCGAATAAAATCGGGTGTCTGGATATGATCAAGGAACACATCCTTTTGCGCAAAAGGTACCTGTAATAAATAAGCGGATGGTTTGCATAATGTCTCGGTTGTGGTACGGCTGTCGATAAAAAAGAGCTTTCGTTTTTTCAGAACAGAAAAAATTTGGTATAGCTGGGTAGAAACCGTGGTCATTTTTGAGCCCATGTGGTTGTTTACCCCTTGAATAAAAGGAAAAGAATTCAGGTCCTTGTCGAGCTGGTTGATGAGTTCATCCGGAGACATTGAGGTCAGAAGCGCTCCGGGTCCCGGGTTAACCATGGGATATTCATTGGGTTCCATGGGTAGATGAAGCATCACGTCGAACCCTTTTGAATGCACGGACTTGGCAATGCTTTTCTGAAAAGGGCTGTAAGGAAGTATGGAAAACGTAAAAACCGCATCAAGTCCAAGGAATTTTTCTACTATTTTTTTGTCGTAGCCGATGTCATCGATAATAATAGCTATTTTAGGCAACTCTTTTGGTATTGCGGGCACCGGTTTTGGTATGGGTTTATGAGGCGGGACTTCCTTTTCAGGATAGACTTCAAACCTGGGTATTTTTGTTGCCCGGGGTTTTACAACTGGTTCTACAGGGTGTTTTCGCAATAATAAGTGACGGGCAAGAACGCCGGCAATAATGATAAGAATTATCAGAACGCCAAGCCCGGCAAAGGCCCTCATTAGATTGGTTTTTTGGGTACTTTTTTTGTTCGGTTTTCTTTTGGGTTTGCTTTGCCGTCTGATTTTTTTTTTAGCCATGGGTTACTTGTTGCTATCCTTGGAGATTTCATAACTTAACAGGATGTCAAGGGCGCGAGTAATCTGATTGTCGGACAGCAATTGTTCAACCTTAAGATGGCCGTATCTATTTTCAGGGGGGGTGATTTTGGGTTTCTTCTTGTCCCCCTCTTTTTCTCCGGATTCATTTTGGACGCCTTGACCTTGATCGGGATTTGCTTCGAGATGATTTTTAAGATCCTTTTCCTTTATAAGACCATCGTCTCCGTCACTTGTCTCATCCTTATTAATAAATCTTTTATTTACAATTATATCAGGCTCAATCCCTTTGGCCTGGATCGATCGTCCGCTGGGTGTGTAATATCTGGCGATGGTCAATTTAAGGCCATAACCGTCTCTTAAGGGTTCAACGGTCTGGACCGAACCTTTGCCAAAGGAAGCGGTTCCCAGTATAAGGGCGCGCTTATGGTCCTGGAGTGCACCGGCAACGATTTCCGATGCACTGGCACTTCCTCCGTTTATCAAGACAACCATTGGATAACTTCGCTCTGTGCCGTTGGGTTTTGCTTTGAAAATTTGAGTATTTTGTTTCATACGTCCTTTGATCGAAAGGATATTTCCTTTTTCAAGAAAAAGATCCGAGATCTTGATAGACTGGTTAAGAAGCCCACCCGGGTTGTCGCGAAGATCCAGGATAAGGCCTTTTAAAGGTATTTTCCCTGATTCGAGCCGTTTTAGCTCTGTTATCATATCTTCCGTTGTATTGTCCCTGAAATTTGTGATCCAGATGTATCCGTATCCGGATTTTAAGACAATCGCTCTTACGCTTTCAACGGGTATAACATCCCGTATCAGTTTGATATCCTTCAGTTCATTAACCCCTTTCCGTTTTATCGTTATAACAACTTCAGTCCCTTTGGGGCCTCTTATCATTTTTACGGCATGTCGTAATTTATTGGTCGGTTTACCATCAACCTTGATGATTTTATCACCGGCCTTTATTCCGGCTTTATAGGCCGGCGTACCCTCGATGGGGGAAACCACAGTGACGAAACCGTTTCGCATGGTTATACTAACGCCGATTCCGGTAAACTCGCCCTTGGTATCGAGTTGAAGCTCTTTAAAGTCATCAGGGGGCAGCAAGGAAGAATGGGGATCAAGACTGTGGACCATACCCTGAATAGCGTTTTCGATCATTTCTTTTGAATCGACCGGATCAACATAGTTTTTTTCAACCAGTTCAATCACATCGGAGAATAATTTCAGGCCTTTATACGTCTCTTTTCCGTTGGCTGAAAGATCACGGTAGAAACCGAATCCTATGATCAAGAATATAACGCCTGTTACTATTATTAACCACAGATTGACGTTTCGCTTTTGCTTCATGCTCATATGGTTACTCCTTAACCTTTTTTAATCCATTTTAACGGGTCCACAGGTTTACCGTGATGGCGTATTTCAAAATGGAGGCTTGGGCCTATCATGGACCCTGAATCTCCAACTGTGGCAACAACATCTCCCTTATCTATGGTATCTCCTTTTGATGCGAAGAGTTCTTCAGCATGGGCATAAACGGTATAATAATTTTTCCCATGATCAATGATTATCATGTTGCCGTAACCCTTAAACCAGCTGGCATAAAGGATCTGCCCATCAAAAACAGCGCGGATCGGTTCGCCTCTGTCTGCCTTTATTTCGATACCACTCTGAAAATGTACTACATTAAGTTTTGTGTTTTTATGAGTGCCGAAAAAATACATTATTCTACCTTTAACAGGCATATTAAGCAATCCTTTTAATGAAGAAAAGCTTTTTGCCGGGACATTTTTTTTCTGTTTTAATGGACCGGTTTCCAAGTTTAGAGATTTAATTGTATGATTCAGATCGACTGCCGCCTGCTTCAAGGATTCAAGGGCCGCAAGTTCCAGAGATTTTTTGTTGCGGATGCCCGCAAGGATCCCGGAGCGTTTTACTCTTTCGTCAGACATAACCACAATCTGTTTTTTTAAATCTGCTTCAAGAGAGAGCTTTTCCGTTTTTTGGGAATTCAGTCTGACCAAAAGTTGCTGGAGCTTTGCCTTGTTGTCTATAAGGTTCTTTCGGATTTTTTCGTCATAAGCTAAAATAGTTTCCATGGACTTTTTGCGTTTAAAAAGTTCATACATGGATTGAGCTGAAGCCAGAACATATATTTTCCCCAGCCAGTTCATTTTATAAAGCGCCACCAGGCGTTTGAATATGTAGTCTTCACCGGCTTTAATCCTCTTTTTGAGGCTGTTGGATGCCCGGGTGGTTTCGATTGTTTTATTTCTGAGGGCGGTAAGTTCGAACTTGAGAGACGAAATTCGTTTTCTTGCCTGGTTAAGCGCCAGATCGATATGGTTCAGCCTGTTAACTATGGAGGCCTCCTCTCTTGTGAACGTCAGAACTCTATCCCTGCCTTTTTCTATCTTTCGGTTGATATCTTCAGCTTCTTTTCTGAACCGTTCAATGTCGACACCGTTATCCCCGTTTTTTTTCTTTTTCGCTACGGGAACTTTAGGCATAATATGCACATACTGTTTTAGATTTCGAATATAACCGACCCGACCCTTGTGCCTAATTTTTAACCACCCGTTGAGATGCTCGAGAATGCTAACCTTTTCGCCTTTTTTTATTAACTCCAGAGGGGTATTCATTATTGTCGGTGCAGGCCGTACATTAAGCTTATTTACGGTGACAATTCCAATTTCATGGGATTCAGCACCAAAAAATTCAGAAGGCCGCAACACAAAAATGATACCCGCGGCAGTAAATAATATTATTTTAAAAATTGTTTTAAAGAAAGATAACACCCTATCCATCCTGCAAATGTACTGCCAAGTATTATTCCACAGAAAGCGCCCGGGGAAAGAAATCTAATTGTAAACAGACCGGGAGATAGCCCCCGTTCCATACTTAATGATATTAACAAAAAACTGACAAATAATGCGGCCAGACCGATAATTCCGCCAAAAGCTCCCTGGATAAGACCCTCGATGTAGAAAGGAGCTTTGATAAAACTATCGGTAGCACCAACCAGACGCATGATTTCGACCTCATCTTGTCTTGAATAGAGTACCAGTCGAATGGTATTGGCCACTATTAATAAGGTGGCCATAAAGAAAAGACCACTCATTGCATACCCTGTTAATCTGAAAAGATTAAAAAAATTCGTAAATTGTCCAAGCCATCTCTGGCCATATTCCACCTCATCAACTTGTGGAAATGATTCGAGCTTGGTGGCAAGCATCTCAACTTTTTCCTGGTTTTGGAAACATGCTTTAAGGCGGATTTCAAAAGAATCCGGAAGCGGGTTTTCCTTTAGATTTTCGAACAAAGAAGACTGCCGTCTCATCTGTTTTTTAAGCTGTTGAAAGGCCTCATTTTTTGAAATGAATCTGGCGTTCCGGATACCGTCCATGCGCTGAATTTTTCGTTTTAGTTCGGGAATCTTTGTTTCAGGGGTATCCGGTTTCAGATAGGCCATGATCTTTATCCCTTTTTTCCAGGAATTTATTATTTCATTGGCGTTTACAAAAAAAAGAGCAAAAGAGCTGACAATAAGGATGGAAATGGCGATTGTAATGATAGTGACTGCGTTTAAGAATCTGTGATCCAGGATATCCTGTATGGCCCTTTTATAGTTGAGAATCATCTGAACAACTTTCAAGTATTTGTTATTTTTTGAATATAACCCTGATTTAGATGGATTACCCTGCCCCCGGTTTTACGGATAAGCTCCTTGTCATGGGTTGCAATGATAACCGTGGCGCCACGGGTATGGAACCTTTTAAGAAGCTCAAGGATGATATCGGCGGATACTTCGTCCAGATTGCCGGTGGGTTCATCTGCGAGAATTATCTTCGGGTCACCGACAACGGCCCTGGCAACCGCTATTCTTTGCTGTTCGCCGCCGGATAGACTTAGGGGAAAAGAATAGAGACTTTCTTCCATACCCACTGTTCTTAATATGCTTTTTACCTTTTTTTCGATAAATCGTCGTTTTTTACCTGTTGCTTCAAGGACAATGGCAACATTATCAAAGACGGTTTTTGTGGCTATTAGCTTGTAATCCTGAAATATTATTCCGAACTTTTGTCTGAGAAGCGGTATTCGTTTGAGAGAAATTCTCGACAGGTTTATTCCCTCGATCAATACTTGCCCTTCTGATACCTTTTCGCCAAGGTATAGAAGCTTAAGCAGAGTGGTTTTGCCTGCTCCGCTCGGACCGCTGATAAAAAGGAGTTCGTTTTTTGGAATATCAAGGGTGATGTTGGCGAGAGCTTTCTTGGTGCCGTAATTCTTATGAACATGGAACATTCGAATTATTGAGCTTTTATTCTGACCTTCAATCATTCAACAATTTCCCGACCCATTGCCCGGTATAAAGAGGCCTTTGAAATTTTATATGCATATAATGCATTGTAAAAATTTGTCATGGTTTTGGAAAGAAGTGTCTGGGCGTCCAGGACATCGGTCGACGTGGCCATCTGTTCCTTGTAACGTTCTTGGTTGATCCTGAAATTTTCCTTTGCCTGTTCAATGGCTTTTTCAACAGTGATGATAGCCTTTTCTGCTTCTTGAGTTCTAAGATATGCTTTTTTTAACTCTTGTTGTATATCATCAAGAATTTCTTCTTTATGGTGCTGTGTCTGAGATAAACGAGATGTTTTTTCATTTATTCCATAGGAGGTTCGACCCCATTCAAAGAAATTCCATTTTGCGACGGCTAAAATATTCCAACCACTTGGATCAAATATACCTTCCCCACCATCTACATCCCATTCCGTTCCCTGTCTGAAATAATTGCCCTCCAGGTTAATTGAAGGATAATAATCTTTTTTTGCGAGTTGCAATTCCTTTTCCGCTATCTCAACGTCTAAATCGGCTATCTTGATTTCCAAGCGATTTTTGTTCGCTTGGGCGAAGCAGTAATCTAGATCTTTTTCAAAAGGAGAATAATCAAGAATGTCTTCTAATGCAACAGGGGTGTTAATGGGTCTGCGAAGCAGGGTATTAAAATCCGATTCAGCATTTTCCATAGTATTTTTTGCAACAATGAGTTCTTGTTTTGCGTTGGCCAATTCAACCTGTGCCTGCAATAAATCATTTAATGGGGACATCCCAACCTGATAAAAATTTTCGGCCACATTTTTTTGGGAACGGATCTGGATAACGGTCTGTTCCGCAATTTTTCTAAGCTTTTGAGCCTTTAACAGCATAAAGTAGGCAGTTTTTGCCTCTAAGATAATATTTTGACGCACAAGTTTTTCTTTAATTTTTGCAGAACCAAGGCCAAGTTTTGCAATATCGTATTGTCTAAGTATCGAGAAGCCTGTAAATATCGGTTGGGTGACAGATGAAACAAATGAGTATTCATCTTTTGCACCGGTTGCGAAGTCGCCGATATTAAGGCCTTCGTCCAGTCTATTGTATTGATATGTTGCACTAAATGTGGGGAAAAAATGGGTACGTTGGGCTTTTTTATCAGCGTCGGCTGCCTTGATTTCCTCTCTGGAAATCTTCAGCGAAAGGTTGGCCTTCATGGCTTCCTCAATAGTTTGTTCAAGTGTAAGAACTTCAACATGTTCCTGGGCTGCTGAAAATGCGGGAATGATAAAAGGCAACACCATGGTAAAAAAAATAAATAGTCTTATATTTATTATATTAATTTTCATAATTTAATATTAGAGACCTATAAGATAGAAATTGCCCAATGGTTTTAGATTGACCGTCGTGGGCTTTAATGATATGTATTCATTGAGTTGAAGGAGTGCTGACAACAGTTTTCCTTACTCAGAGCCTCCACTGAATCCCATTAAATAGGCTTCTTCCATTTCGGTGGAGGCTTTTTTATATCTAATCAGCACCTTAAAATCAACAGTTTATTGTTTGTCAGGCACCAAGTTAGTTCGCTTCACTTATC
>JAYEFV010000464.1:0-1967 GCA_034658755.1 Thermodesulfobacteriota bacterium
GAAACCGGTCAGTGGAATCCTGTCAAGATTTTCTTTCAGCCATTTCACGGGGACACCAAGGTCTATAAACGCCCCCAAGGTCATATCGCCGCTAATACCGGAAAAACAGTCAAAATATGCAATCATGTTTTTTTCGTTAAGTTCGTTAAGATTGAAAAGTTACATGGTGTGCAATCTAATAATTTCAAGCAAAAGTTCCGTTGTACGAACCATATCATCAAGACCCACGGATTCCCGCACCGTATGCATATCCCGCATTCCTGTTCCGAGAACGCCCGTCATGATACCCTTTTCAAAGAAAATATTGGCATCCGCGCCGCCGCCGCTTGTCTTTGTAACCATTTTTCTTCCTAAATTTTCAGCCGCACGACAGGCAAGTTTTACAACCGGGTGATCCTCAGGAATGCTTGTGCGGGAAAAATCTTTTTGGATTTTAGTTTCAAGACCCGGAAGTCCGTGATCAGAGGTCATCCCTTTATAATTGTCCACAACCCCTTGGAAAGACGATACCATTGCATTTGTAATCTTATTCAGCTTTTCCTCATCATGGCTTCTTACCTCCCCCTCAACCGTTACCAGGTTCGGTACGATATTCGTGGCCGTTCCGCCTTCAATGACACCTATGTTACAGGTTGTTTCATGATCGATTCGTCCGAGTTCAAGCCCTGCGATAGCCTTGCTTGCCAGTGAAATGGCGTTTATCCCTTTTTCCGGGGCGGCGCCGGCATGTGCATCTTTACCGTGGACCTTGAACTCCAGCCGGTTTGCAGAAGGCGCCCGTGTTACGATACCTTCCGTGTCCGTAGCATCCAGAGCATAACCAAATTTTGCGGTAATAAAGTCTAAATCAAGATGTTTTGCACCCAGAAGTCCGATTTCCTCACAAACGGTAAAGACAAGTTCAAGCGGACCATACGTCAGGTCATTTTCTTGAATAATTTTTATGGTTTCTAAAAGAATGGCAATTGCACTCTTGTCGTCCGCTCCTAAGATTGTCGTCCCATCACTGGTAAAAACACCGTCCGAAAGTACGGCGGTAACTCCTTTGCCCGGTTCCACGGTATCCATGTGGGCATTCAGAAGAAGCGGCGGGGCCTGCCTGCTCCCCTTGAACTTTGCAATAAGGTTCCCCGTATCACCGCCGATCTTATCCCCGGCGCCGTCAACCCATGTTTCTGCTCCCATTGACTCGAGTATCTTTTTAATCTCTCTGGAAATCGTACGTTCCTCTTTTGATATACTGTCAATTTCTACAAGAAATTTAAACGTTTCCGCCAATCTGTCTCTATTTACCATATCTAAACCTGTAGGCGTTCACGGGTTCAAAGGTTCAGGGGTTCAAGGTTCCATTCTCGTCCCCGGACTGCATTTGGAATGCGTATTTACGAGAAAAGCGTCAATTTCGTCAGGCCTAATCCAAAATTTGAAGCCAAATTGGCAATTACTTGGGAAAATGAACATTCAAAATTGTGTCTGAACGGACTTTTCGTTCAGACACTATTTACACTCCTCTTAGCCATCAAAAGAATTGACAAAAATAGAAATAATATATTATGGGCAATCTAAACAACGGAAGTGCGCAGCTTGCTGGTGAGGCTCCCGGACTTCAAATCCGGTGTGGGGCGCTAAAACCGTCCCGGGTGGGTTCGATTCCCATGCACTTCCGCCATATCTTATTGACTTCATAAGATTTTTCTGCATATATAACCCATTTTTTTGACTCCAACGTTACTACAAAATTATGAGTTTTGCAACAGGCAAGAAGGAGGATTTTCAGGGTAAACTCATTTGATTTCGGTGCAGCGTAGCGACGGCGTATTTCTCTTGGAAATCTACTGACTGTTTGAAGGGCTTTAGCACGCGTTAGCCCGAGCCGATGCAAAACGCCCCCTTTGCCCTGCCGACATTGTGCATTGCCTTGAGTTTTCTTTTACATGGGATGCAAACACGGAGCCTGATCTCGACGG
>JAYEFV010000465.1:0-1964 GCA_034658755.1 Thermodesulfobacteriota bacterium
GTAATTTTGGATCATTTCCGGAACTTCACCATTAAAGCCCATGCCGTGAATGTATTCAAGAGACCCTTCATCTTCATTAATGAGCATAATTACGGCACGGTTGATTCGGCATACGTTTGACAGAAGATTCATGATTACGGTAAGGAGTTGTTCCAGATCCAGCAAAGACAGGATCGCCTTGCCGGTTTCCTGTATGGCTGCAAGTTGTTTGATTTTTTTGTTAAGCTCTATATTCAGCAGGTTGACTTCCTCGTATTTTTGTTCGATGACCGCTTTATCTTCTTCCATTTCCGTTATGGTTTCCATAAGAACCGATTTTGATGTGAAAAGCCTTGAAAATATCTCATGAAATCTGTTTTTGAAAGGCCATTTTATATGGTATTCACAGTATGGACTTCCATCAAAATAACAACACTTTTCTTTTATAACAGCGGGGTTTCCTTCCCATATTAACGGCATGGACGCATAAGTTCCTTGATTATACAGACATACGTCTTTGGTTACATCCATCTTAGGAACCCAGTGTAAGCGAATAATCGCCTCATTTTTTTTAAGTTCAACAAGCTCTACTCTCTTGCTTCTATTCCAACGGTCATTTATTTTCTGGCCGTGCTTGAGCGCTTTTCTAACAGACCAGAATGCCTTGAATATAATACTCTGAGCATAACCCAAAGAAATGTTTTCCGTAGCATACCTTCCGATTTTATAAGCCGCCATTTCATCATTAAGGATTGATGCCGCTCTTTTGTATAACTTTGAAATAACGCTACAGGAAATCCAGTTGTTGGGATCTCTTAAAAAACTTTCGGGATCCTGTAGAGCATCAATTTCAGGGTTAAGATTCCCAAAAAGAGCACTGCAGTCGCCGCCATTATATTTTTTGACATAATCAAGGATTGCTCTGGAATTTATGCAGCTCGTTTCTTTTTCCACTTTATTAACCGTTTTTATGAGTCAAAAACTTAGTGGTGTTGCCCCCGACCGAGGCATAATACAGGCCGGGAATGCACCGTTTCGTCAGAATTTATAACGGTAAAATTCGGGTGTTTCTTTGATCTGACATCAATTTTTTATATTTTTCGGTTATCCCGGGTACCGATTTTTTAAAAGTCGAAAGGCTTTTTCCCTGTACGTTAAATATTGACCTGTTGTTGTCTCTGAAACATTGGTCGGGTATGGCATCATCCCTTAAGGACTGAGCCGGAAGTCTGAAAAAAGGCATAATATTTAAAAGTGCGTTTTTTATTTTTTGTGTGTAATTGGATAGGTTAAAAATTTTTGTATTATAATCGAGAATAGTCTCAAAGTCCAAATTTTTCGACGGTCGCCTGACAATATTCTGCCCAAAAACACCGTCATCGTCAAAAACAACATCCGGCAGAGAAACGGCAAGGTCATATATCTTGGTTTTGGGATATACATGACACTCCCCGATCTTAAAGACATGTCCGCCCGGACCTTTGTCTTTAGATAAATTTTGCACAAAGACAAGACTTTCTTTAAGATCTTTTTCCGTATCACCCGGATACCCCGCAATCATAAAAATTATCATCGGGATTTCATTTCGGGCGGCCTCTTTGAAAATAGCTTTGGTATTTGCAATATATTTTTCATAATGAGATTTGTCCTTAACCTTATTCATGCGTCTTAAAGTGCTGTAACTGGCCGACTCAAAGCCAAGGGCGATAATGCCGCACACATCCGCAATGCCGGAGAGCAGGGAAGGCTCGATCACATCGCAACGACTTTCAAAATTAACTTTCATTCCCAATGACCTGAATAACGGAAACAGATCAAAAGATTTAAAGAGAGCGTCGCTGATCAGCAGGGTATGGGCACTGATCTTATCCGCCAAATTTTTCAGGTCGTTATGAATTATTTCAAACGGCACTTTTCTTCTGTGGGGTCGTATAAATTCTTCCATGCAAAAATTACACCCATAGGCACAGCCCCTGCTGAAGGCA
>JAYEFV010000466.1:0-8233 GCA_034658755.1 Thermodesulfobacteriota bacterium
AGTTTAGCGGTTAAACGCGGAGAGCAATTGGTTATACGCCACAATTACTCGTTAAAAGCTTAACAGTAACTTATAAACTAATGTGAGTCCCCTACTTTCATTTGTTGAAAGTAGCTGGCAGGAGTTCTGGGACAACTTTCATGCAGAATAGCTCTAACAATCGCATTAACTCGGTCTGGCAAATCCGCTGCGCTTCTTTGCCAGCCGGTTATGCGGAGCGTTCGATTGAATGTATTATTTCTTGACATTGTTCAGACTAAGTAATACTATTACTGGTATTACAGTAGACTGGAGGCAGACTATGCGTGTTACGACAAAAGGACAAGTCACGATCCCCCAACATATTCGTGAAAAATTAGGAATCACTCCTGCCACGGATATTGAGTTTATTGAGGAAAAAGACCGCGTATATATTGTGAAAAAAGAAGGAGCAAGAAACAGAAGCAGTAAATTCAGAAAATTGAGGGGCGTTGCAACAGTCAGAATGACAACCGATGAGATCATGTCCTTAACGAGGAAAGATTAATGAAGGGGATACTGGTTGATTCCAACGTTATTTTAGACGTTTTTCTCGATGATCCCAACTGGGCTGCATGGTCGGAATCTAAATTGGAAAAATATAGCGCGACTACAAGATTATTTATCAATCCAGTTGTATATTCTGAAGTATCCATTGGTTTTAAAAGAATAGAAGAGATGGAGTCGGCCATGAACCGTAGCGGCTTCCAGATGCTTGACATTCCCAAAGAAGCATTGTTTTTAGCCGGAAAAGCTTTTCTAAAGTATCGAAAAAATAGAGGCACTAAAAGATCGCCATTACCCGATTTCTATATTGGTGCTCAAGCCGCTATCTTCGATATGGACTTAATCACACGCGATGTGCCCAGATACCGCAGATATTTTCCAACAATCAGATTAATCAGTCCCGAAATGATGTAGGAGTTTAATATCGAACCCTAAGTTAGAAGTATTGAAATTGAAACGATAGGCCGAACAAGCACCTGGACGCAGACGGGCTAAAAACCGCGCCCGCTGGTTATCCGCAGTATTGGGTCCTCGATGATCTGACAAAGAAAATCTTACTGTTTATCTTTGGCAGTGCAGCAGCAAACATCTTTATGATTATAGGAGTAGTGCTTCTTGGCTTGACTCTTTATTTAAAAATAATTATAAAAAGACGAAACCCCTTATCTCTTCAATGAGTTAAGGGGTTCCTTTTAATCATATAATTATCCACCACGTATGGTTTAATTTAATGTGCTATGGACATTATGAAAACAATTACTCCATAACCAAAAAATAGTCAAGAATACTCACAAGTTGGTTCGCTTTGCTCACAATTGGCCGGAGGCCAACATTCCAGTATTCCATTCTGATGGCATAAAGAGGCCACCATCAAAAAATATGTAATTTCAATATTTTATAGAATTCCCGAGACGTCAAGTTATAGGGTGGAAATGCGGAAACACCATAAATGAGTCTGTGATTAATGGTCTTTTCGCACAATCTCTGCGTTAATCTCAAAAAATAATCCTCGGAATATCAAATATATGCCTGTGGTTATTTTTTTCGCATGCCCCTCCGGGCCGGAGGCTTGATCTTGAACGAAAATCCTCATTAATCAACAGACTCATAAATAAAGGAGGTGAGGGTAACCTGTGAAAAAGTTTCTGTTCGTTATTTCCAACGGATTTGAAAAGGCAGGCCGTGCGACCCGTGCTTTCCAGTTTGCCCAGGTGGCCTGCGAGAAGGGACACGATGTTAAGGTATTTCTTGTGGATGATGCGATTCACTGGGCTCAATTCGGCATGGCTGAAGGTGTAAAGGCATCTACCGGCGAAGAAATGAAACCTTTTATTGATTATCTGACGGAACATGGGGCTACGATTTACGCCTGCAAGGCCTGAGTGGACCACAGGTATTTATCCTCCGATGAAATGATTCCGGGGGTAGAGATTGAAGGGGCGCCCTTTCTGATTGATTTATTAAACGAATATCAAGCATTGACCTTTTAGTTGGCAAAGTTCAATAAAATACCTAAAGCATACCTTTCCAATATTATTTGCAATACAAGTCAACACATTAAAATAACGAGTGTTCCCCTGATTATTACATGCTAAACAGATTTTGGGTTTCAAAAAGTGTGACGTTTCCTGTTGTCTTAATATGTGATGGAGAATTGTCTTAGATCAATTCAAGAAAATGCTTGATGAAACAACCGTTGACAAAATTTTCTAAAAAATTGATGAGATGTTAGCAGTAAACGCATTTCATATCTCAAAAAAGGAGGCAGTAATGAACAATAACCCCGCAACACTCAAAGGCATCCCCTTCAATCTGGAAAAGCATGTAAATTATGCTGATGGCTCTGTAGTAAGCAAGATATTACTAAAAAAAGATATCGGCAATATTACTCTCTTTGCATTTGATTCGGGCCAGGGGTTGAGTGAGCACACAGCCCCTTTTGATGCCGTGGTATATATTTTGGACGGGCAGGCCAGGATCACTATCGGAGGAAAGACACAAACCGTGAATGCCGGAGAAATGCTGATCATGCCAGCTAACGTTCCTCACTCTCTTAGCGCGGAAGAAAAATTTAAGATGCTGCTGGTTATGATTCGTGGCGAATGAGTTTCATCCAACTCTTTAAAAGCAACGGAATGAATAGGTTAAGTGAGCCACGGGCAAATATTTCAGGATCCGGCATTTATTATGGATGTCTATCGTGACTGGGTACTCAGTCCTTGCAGTACCCCATCCCTACGCTGCTTACAGTGCTTTTTTGGCAAACACCCTGCGTCCCAAAACAAAATTCCTTTGTATTTTTCTTTTCTTGACCTAAGTCAATGCAATTGCCTGTGGTAAAGGGTAGAGATACACTGGCACTTAAAAAGAAAATGTAAAGGTTAAAAAAAACCAATTGTTAAACTACCAACAAAGGAGGAAAAATTATGTTTTGTTTTCAATGTCAGGAAACAGCCAAAAATGAAGGCTGTACCATCAAGGGCGTTTGCGGGAAACCCGAGGACACCGCAAATCTACAGGATCTGTTGATCTATGTACTAAGAGGTATTGCTGTTTACGGCGAAAAGGCTGAAGAACTCGGTATGTCAAATAAGGAAAACGGGTTATTTGCGGCACAGGCGCTTTTTACCACCATCACCAATGCCAACTGGGACAACGACCGGTTCGTGGCCATGGTCAGGGAAGGCCTAAAACGTCGGGACCTGCTTAAGGAAAAGTTTCTGGCCGCCTACAAAGAAAAAAACGGTAAGGATTTTGATGAAAAACTGCATGATTCTGCCACCTGGTTCTCGGATGACGTGGCCGAGTTTGAAGAAAAGGCCAAATCGGTCGGCGTCCTTGCCACAGAGAATGAAGATGTTCGATCTCTCAGGGAGCTGTTGATCATCGGTTTGAAAGGGATCGCCGCTTATGCGGATCATGCCGCCATTCTCGGATTTGAAAAAGATGAAATTTACGACTTTATCATGGAAGCCCTGGCTTCTACCACAAAGGACCTGACGGTGGACGATATGATCGGGTTGGTCATGAAAGCCGGAGAAATTGCGGTGAATACTATGGCTCTGCTGGACGAAGCCAACACCACCGCCTATGGAAACCCTGAAATAACAGAGGTTAATATCGGTGTTGGAAGCAATCCGGGGATTTTGATCAGCGGCCATGATCTGAAAGATATGGAAGAACTGCTCAAACAAACCCAGGGTACCGGAGTTGATGTGTATACTCACGGTGAGATGCTGCCTGCAAATTACTATCCGGCCTTTAAAAAGTATGATCATTTCGTGGGCAACTACGGCGGTTCCTGGTGGCGCCAGAACAAGGAATTCGAATCCTTCAACGGTCCGATTCTGATGACCACAAATTGTATTATCCCCATAAAAAAAAGCAATACCTATCAGGATAGAATCTTTACCACAGGCATGACCGGTTATCCTGGTTTGGTACATATTTCCGATCGACCGGAAGGGGGCGCAAAGGATTTTTCAAAAATTATCGAGCTGGCCAAAAAATGCGAGTCGCCGACTGAAATCGAAACCGGCAAGATTGTCGGCGGATTTGCCCATCACCAGGTTCTTGCTCTAGCGGATAAGGTTGTTGATGCGGTAAAATCAGGTGCCATCAAACGCTTTATTGTCATGGCCGGGTGTGACGGCCGTCAAAAAACCAGAAACTATTTTACCGAAGTTGCCAAATCCCTGCCACAAGATGCGGTAATTTTAACTGCCGGCTGTGCCAAGTATCGCTACAACAAGCTTGATCTCGGCGATATCGGCGGCATTCCGAGAATTCTTGACGCCGGTCAGTGCAACGACTGCTACTCCCTTGCGGTAATAGCTCTCAAACTAAAGGAGGTCTTCGGTCTTGATGATATTAATGATCTTCCGATTTCCTTTGATATAGGATGGTATGAACAAAAAGCGGTGGCTGTTCTGTTGGCGCTGCTTTTTCTGGGCGTCAAGGGTATCCGTCTGGGGCCCACCCTGCCTGCATTCCTGTCACCAAATGTCGCAAAGGTTCTGGTGGAAAAATTTGATATCAAACCGATCGACACCGTAGAGGCGGATATCGAGGCCATGATGAGCGGCAAGTAAATTGCCCCGGTTTTTAACAGATGGCGGTTTTCTACGGATAAAATAATTTTTCGGGAAACCGCCATCATCTAAGTAAAGAATCCTGGCCCAAAGGACCAGGTTTTTCAGGGCTAAATAAAAAAATTGACAAGGCCAACATTCCTTCTCTGGGCGGGATAACCAGTTTTGGTCACGCGCAGCGCAGGCGCTCACGCGGCGCAAGCGCCTGCGCTGCATGTGCGCCGCGTGTTGGAATTTGGGATTTAGTTGATATTTGGTGGTTGTGTATTGATTTTTTTCTAAAAAATTGTCTTGACAGCAAGAAAATAATGATGTAATCATAATGTTAAATATGTAATCATGCTTAATGGGGGTTTCATGGTTCGAACACAAATTCAGTTGACTGAAGATCAGGCCAAAAAACTCAGAGAGCTGTCGGCCGCCACCCGGGAATCCGTGGCTGCTTTAATTCGAAAAGCGGTGGATCAGTTTATAATTTCAGGAAAACCGGACCGCTCGACACTTTACCGTCAGGCAGAATTGGTTGTCGGCAAATATAAATGCGATACAGATGATGTTTCCATAGATCATGATCGCTATCTTGAAGAGGCTTTTGGACAATGATAATTTTTGCCGATACATCCGGACTTTTTGCCTTGTTGGTGCAAAACGACCATATGCATATTCGGGCAAAACAAAATTTTTTGTATTTTGCTCAACATCGTGCTCAACTTCTGACCAGCTCTTTTGTTCTTGTCGAAACTGCTGCTCTTTTGCAACGACGCGTGGGGCTTGTGGCAGTTCACGATTTTCAATCAAAAATTATTCCGCTTTTGGAAATCATATGGGTAAACGGCGACTGGTACACCCTTGCAATTCAGCGACTCTTCGCTCTCAACAATCGAAACGTAAGTCTTGTTGATTGCCTCAGTTTTGAAATCATGGAATCACGGGAGATAACACACGCTTTTTCTTTCGACAAACACTTCCCTGAAAACGGTTTTGCCATTGCTAGTTTTCATGATCTGGATCTTTAAAGTAGATCAGCGCTTCCAGAACTATACAACTCCTTAAACATTTTGATATAGCGACAGTTTCACTGCTTTTTTCATTCGTTTGGTTGTGATAAAATATGTAATAATGTTCTGAATGGACACCAGGTAATGGAATTTCAACAATGCCCGAACAAAAAGTAACATTGCCGATTACCGGTATGACGTGCGCAAACTGTGCCATGAATATTGAACGTAATGTGAAAAAACTATACGGTGTTACTGATGCCAGTGTTAATTTTGCGTCTGAACAGGCAGCCATAAGTTTTGATCCCAAAGCGTTGAACATTAAAGATCTGGTCGATAAAATTCACAGCTCGGGTTTTACCGTTCCTACAACAAAAATTGAACTGCCCATAACCGGTATGAGCTGCGCCAATTGTGCAGCGAACATAGAGCGGGCTTTATACAAAAAGACAACAGGTATTGTAGCTTCATCTGTAAATTTTGCCACGGAACGACTGACAGCGGAATATATTTCCGGTGTTACCTCTGTTAATGATATGGTTTCGGTTATACAAAAGGCCGGATACGGTGCAATTTTGCCGGATGAAGTTGTTGAAGGCGAAGACGCGGAGCAGGCTGCACGAAATGCGGAGATAAGGGGCCAGACACGAAAATTTATCCTTGGGGCAATCTTTGCCCTTCCCCTCTTTATTCTCAGCATGGGACGTGATTTTAACTTTTTGGGTATGTGGAGCCATGCGCCATGGGTGAATTGGTTGTTCTGCGCCCTTGCCACGCCGGTTCAGTTTTACACCGGTTGGGATTTCTATAAGGGCGGAGTAAAAAGCCTGAAAAATAAAAGCGCAAACATGGATGTTCTTGTGGCCATGGGTTCCTCGGCGGCATATTTTTATTCACTGGCGGTTCTTATTTTTCCTCCTTTCGGAGATCATGTTTATTTTGAGACCTCAGCGGTCATTATCACTCTGATTAAGCTGGGAAAGATGATCGAATCCCGCACCAAGGGGAAGACCGGAGGCGCAATTCGCAAACTCATGGGTCTTCGCCCAAAGACCGCCACTATTATCCAAGATGGCGTTGAAAAAGAGATTCAAATAACAAGGGTCCAAAAGGGCGATACGATCATTGTCAGGCCGGGAGAACGTATTCCCGTGGACGGGGTTATCATAGAAGGGGAATCCTTTCTGGACGAATCCATGCTGACCGGTGAACCTTTACCGGTGGATAAACATCCCGGAGATATGGTGGTCGGTGGAACAATCAATGGAGAAGGTCTCTTAAAATTCAATGCCCTGGCCATTGGAAAAGAAACCGTGCTTGCGCAGATCATTCGTCTGGTTCAGGAAGCTCAGGGGAGCAAGGCCCCCATACAATCGCTTGCGGACCGGGTGGCGGCCATCTTTGTCCCGGTGGTTATTGCGATTGCCCTTGCTACTTTTGTATTGTGGTGGGGGATTACCGGTGAATTTATACCGGCCATGATACGGCTGGTAGCGGTGCTTGTAATCGCCTGTCCATGTGCTTTAGGGCTGGCCACACCCACGGCCATAATGGCCGGCACCGGAAAAGGAGCGGAAAAGGGCATCCTGTTTAAAAAAAGTGAGGCCCTTGAGACGGCGACAAAACTCGATATAATTGTACTGGATAAAACCGGCACCATCACAATGGGTAAACCTGCCGTGGTTGATATTATTTCTTTTGACCCGGGTTTTACAAAACAGGATCAGCTCTTAAAACTTGCGGCTTCGGTTGAGAAAGGATCAGAACACCCGATTGGCAAAGCGATTGTGAACGAAGCGCAAAAAAGAAGTGTTGATCTTTGGGAACCTGAAAATTTCAAAGCTTGGGGAGGTTTTGGTGTTGAGGCCAGGATACAAGGAAACTCTGTAAAGCTGGGCAAACCAAAATGGTTTCAAGATATTGGAATCGATATTGAAAAAGCAGAAGATAAAATAGACCTGCTCCAGTCCCAAGGCAAAACCGTAATGCTTCTGGTGCAGGAAAAGGAACTGTCCGGCCTAATTGCAGTGTCCGACACCCTTAAACCCGAATCAAAGGCCGCGATAAAGCAGCTCCAGAACCAGGATCTTAAGGTGGTCATGCTGACCGGGGACAATCTTAAGACCGCTCAAGCAATTGCTTTGAAAGTGAACATTGATGAGATTTTTGCCGAGGTCCGTCCTGAAGAAAAGTCATCTAAAATCAAAGAACTTCAGAAAAAAGGAAAGAAAACCGGCATGGTGGGGGACGGGATAAATGACGCTCCGGCCCTTGCCCAGGCTGACGTGGGTCTTGCAATCGGGACCGGTACGGATGTGGCCATTGAAGCCGGAGATATTATCCTTTCCAGCGGAAGTTTAACCGGTGTATCCCGTGCAATCAGACTTAGCAGCGCCACCATGAAAACGGTCAAACAGAACCTTTTCTGGGCGTTTTGCTATAATATCGTGCTCATACCGGTTGCAGCAGGAATTCTTCAACCCTTTGACGTTTTCCCCGTCTTTTTAAGGCAGCTTCATCCCATTCTGGCAGCCCTTGCAATGTCTTTGAGCAGTATTTCAGTGGTAACAAACAGCCTTCGTCTGTATCATGCAAAAATCGGTTAATCTTTAGAAAAAG
>JAYEFV010000467.1:0-8197 GCA_034658755.1 Thermodesulfobacteriota bacterium
CACCAGCTTCAGGATTCCCAATGTAGATGAGTATGCCCTTGCGGATGATGATTTAAAACCCCAGGAGGGCAGGCACGTGGATCTTGGCTGGCGGCAATGGTACCGGGATATGGTCGAGGCTTCGGCCACCTTTTTTTACTTCGAAATCGACGATGAAATTTTCTACGATCCAAACGCCCGGGTCAATCGAAACTATGAAGATACCACCCGGCGCACGGGAGTTGAGCTGACACTCAAACTGAACCCGGTTGATGATATCCACCTCTGGTGCAATTACACATATAACAATGCCAAGTTTAAGGGTAAGAACACGTATGTTCCGCTGGTCCCCAAATATACGTTCAACTTCGGGATCGATTGGCGATTAGTCGACCCTCTGTTGGTGGCCTTGATGGGAACCTTTGTGGATGAGAAATATGACGGCAGTGATCAGAGCAACCATGCCTTTGCCAAAATTGACGCCTACCAGGTGTTTGACCTTAAGTTTACCTACACATATAAGCGCTTCCAGGCGTTTGGGGGGATCAACAACATCTTTGATGAGTTGTATTCCACTACGGCGTTTAGTGAGAGTTACTATACCATGCCTACGCGGAATTACTATGCAGGCATCCGGTTTAGTTTTTAAACCTCAAGGGTATGAGTAAAGAGATACGTATGTTGAAACCAATCGTAAAACTGGGCAATCTGTTTGTTGCCCTGTTGTTGCTTCCCGCCATAGGTTTCGCCGGGCCTTATGCGCCGGCAGCGGGACAGCCGGGCACAACGGCCATATCCATGGACAGTAATGTGTTCGAGGCCTGGGCCACAGGGTATGTCAATTATCTGGTTGGCTATGAGGTTGATTCAACCTGGCGGACACCGGAAAAAGCCCTGGGTCCGGCCGTAGGAAATTCCTATGATATTGTTTCACTCGGCCGCGGTGGAATGATCACCTTGACCTTTGACAGGCCGATCAAAAACGGTGCCGGGTGGGATTTCGCCGTGTTTGAAAACTCCTTCAGCGACACGTTTCTGGAGCTGGCCTATGTAGAGGTGTCATCCGACAATATATCATTTGTCCGGTTTGACAACGATTCCTTAACGGCTAATCCAGTTGGTGGGTTCGGAGCCGTTGAGCCCTCCAACATTGACGGATTTGCCGGTAAATACCGGCAGGGGTACGGGACCCCCTTCGACATGTCAGACCTGGCGACTAAGGATGAGGTGCTATCGGGCCTGGTGAAATTGAACGCCATCACCCATGTGCGAATCGTCGACATCATCGGTGACGGGAGTTATGTGGATACGGGCAGCCAGGTTATCTACGATCCCTATCCCACAACCGGAAGTGCCGGTTTTGACCTGGATGCGATCGGCATTATTCATCAGCAGCAAGACAGTGATGGGGACGGAGTGCTGGACTACCTTGACGGATGTCCGCAAGATCCCGATAAGATCGACGTCGGAGTGTGCGGTTGTGGTGTGCCGGATACGGATACGGATGAAGACGGAACACCGGATTGTAATGACGGTTGTCCAGATGACGCGAACAAGACAACTCCCGGCGTCTGTGGTTGCGGCATACCCGATACAGACTCGGATTTGGATGGAATACCTGATTGTATTGACGATTATGATAACACAATAGATACTGATGGCGATGGCGTAAATGATTGTGATGATGGGTGCCCTTTTGATCCATTAAAAATAGAACCCGGAATCTGCGGCTGCAGCATATCGGATATCGATTCTGATGGGGACACAACCCCCGATTGTAACGACAACTGCCCGGAGGATCCGGATAAAAGCAATCCGGGTGCATGCGGCTGTGGTGTCCCGGACACGGACTGGGACGGAGACGGTCAACCGGATTGCAGCAATCCGCCAAATCCGCCGGTTTTATCTGATCCAGCCCATCTTGAAAACGGTGTTTCTTTAACGCCTTGGCTCTCTGCACAGCCCTTTAATGATCCGGATCCAGGAGATTCTCACGCCAAGACGCGATGGCAGATAAGCACTGATTCTGAATTCACAAACATTGTTTTTGATGTAACGAGTTCAAAACATCTCACCCAGTATAACATTCCTGATTTTATCCTTCAGGGTGATAAGCAGTACTTCTGGCATGTCAAATTTTTCGATAACAAAAATGCAGAATCCAATTGGTCACAATTTTATCAGTTCACCACCGGCCAAAATCTTTCTGACTTGAATGGAGACGGCATACCTGATGAACAAGCGGTGGATAACACGGTTGACCTGGATGGAATGGGCGGCCCGGATAATCTTCAAGACGATATTCTGTCCTTTACGTCATCGGCCGATGGCGTTCTCGTTGGGATCAAAGTTCAGGTAAATTCTACAATACAGAAAGCACAGGCCGTTAACCCGGCAAGCATTCCGGATAATGAAGGTAAACCCGAGGAAATGCCCTTTGGCCTGGTGAGTTTCAAGGTTGGAGTAGAAAACGCCGGAGATACCACGGACATTACCATTTACATAACAGAAGCTGCCGGGGAAAATTTCACGTGGTATAAATACGATGTGCAAAACGGTTGGCGAGACTACGGAGAACACGCTGAAATTACTGTTTTAAACGGTGGAAAAACCGAGATCACATTGGTTTTGCAGGACGGAGGAATCGGTGATTCCGATGGAGTTGCCAATGGCGTCATTGTGGATCCCGGCGGATTAGGAGCTCTTTCATCAGAATACATTCCACAGAGTGGTAAAGCGGGTGTCGGCGGAGGTGGCGGTTGCTTTATCGCTACAGCAGCCTACGGGTCTTCGATGGTATCGCAGGTTAAAATATTATGTAAATTTCGTGACCGCGTCCTGACTCGCAATGCCGCAGGAAGAGCGTTCATTAAACTCTATTATACATTTTCACCGCCAATTGCCGAGTTTATCTCCAAGCACAATACCCTTCGAACTTTGGTACGCTTCAGCCTGCTGCCTCTGGTAGGGATAAGCTGGTTTTTCTTTAAGGTAGGCCCTGTCTATAGCATCTCAGCTCTAACACTCCTTTTATGTGCCGGTATTGCCGGCTTTGTATGTTTCTGGAGGAGATTTAAAAAATCATATCCGGTATCAATTCCGAAACAAGCTTAGGTGATAGATCTATCGATCGCTGTTTTTACGTGTCTCATGATTTTATCAAATTAATTATGTTCAAGAAAATTAATATTTAATTAATGCCCTCTTAATCAAAAGCTAACATTGGGCGGATATAAAAATCTATCTTCGGAAGGAAAGGCCTCACAAAAACCATGACTGAGGACCGTCGGGTATGCGGCGTTGTTCCGGTGATATTTGGCCGCAAGAAATCGCGTTTTATATTATCAAAATGTGAGTTAAAACAATTAGATGGGATTTTAATTGGAGTGGAATTGACAGGGCGGAGCTGTACCTGAGGCCTTTGAAAAAGAAAGCGTTTATCAAAGGTCTTTTTTAAACGTCTCATTACATCATGATGTATTACTATGTCATCTCAGCGGTATTAAATGGTTCGCACTCAAATTCAGATCTATTCCGAACAGGCGAAGTGGCTGAAGAGATTTGCTCTTGAAAAAGGTATATCAATGTCACAGGCCGTTCGTGACAGCATAGACTTTTATCGTGAGCATATTGAAAAGTCCCGTTTGCTGAACTATAGAAAGAAAAAAGCCCTCAAAGCTGTCGGCACCTTTTCTACAAAAACCACCGGAACGCTAACCTAATTCTCTCTGCCCATGCCCTACGCTCGATGCTCAGTGCCCTATGCTCCATGCTCTATGCTAACAGTAAAATATACGTCGACACATCAGCATTTTATGCCTTGTTAGATCGCTCTGACAGGCATCATAAAGGCGCTTCCTCTCTGTGGCCGACTTTGCTCGATAGCAACGTCACCCTCATAACATCCAACTACATTGTATCAGAGACGGTGGCATTGCTTCAGAAGAGGATAGGCTTTGAAGCGGCGAACCTCTGGCACAGAGATATTTTGGGGATGCTGGAAGTCTGGTGGGTTGATGCAGAGACGCATCAGAGAGCTTATGAACTCTGGTTGAATCTGGGACGAAGACGGCTGAGCTTGGTGGATTGTGTCAGTTTTGTTACCATGCATTATCATCAGGTTGAAAAAGCCTTTTGCTTCAAACCACATTTCATCGACCATGGGTTTGACCTTCTCCCTGTTGCTCCCTGAACCTTTGAACCTTTTCTGTACTTCATCAGGACAATCCTAACCAACAATGAGGGCATTTAATAAGGCGGTCAGATTAACAGCAGAGGCGGTGATTAATGGGCTGAGTTGTGTGACACAACGACGATGCCAAGAAAAGCAAGGCACATCTAAAAAAATGGCTATAAATATAGAAGCAAATAACGTTAGGATTACTTCAGCAAGCAACAGTTGTCCTTATGATTTAGGTTTAACTTGTGTCGGATATCATAGGTTAATAGTGGACGTAGGCGGTATTACTCCCGTTGAATAAGTGAAAGAATAGATTTTGGGATAGAAAGCCTTCGGCTCGTAGAGCCTACAGCTCGGAGAGGTGGAAGCGGCTACTTCTGTCTCTACGACCCGTAGGGCCGGATTATCCTGTCAGTCTTTTTCTAAAGTTTTTCCTGAGCGGGTACAGGTAAACATCCTTTATTTTTCCATGGAACAAATGATTGTGTCCTCTTTTAGCCGTGCCTTTAGTCTGGCCGGTTAATATCCAGTTGGCTGCCTTATAGCAGGTGCCTTTGAATCGATTTTGTTCAACAAAAGTTTCGATAAATAATGTTTTGAATAAATTCGAGATCTGCTGATGTGATGGTTCTTTTTCTGATGGTGATGAACAACATAAAAATTTTATAACAGAAAAAGATTTTGGCAGAAGAAATTTGACTGAAAATTGGGTTGAAATGAAAAATCGTGGGTTGAAAATCATTGAATTTTTAGCCCGTTGGACTTATTAAATTACCTCATCAACAAGAAGCAGTTATGTTGATAGTAAAGCCAATGAATGGCAGGGGGTAAAATTAGCAAATTGTTTCTCAACACGGCTGAAAAGCTTAGAAGCTCTCTTGCATACATTTTTATCATTGATCATTGCGCGATGGTACCATCCGGATCTGGTCCATATACATGCAATCGGCCCATCAATTCTAACGCCTTTTGCCAGGTTAATGGGATTAAGGGTGGTTGTAACCAATCACGGACCGGAGTATGAAAGGGACAAGTGGGGGAGATTGGCAAAAATCGTGCTGCGTTTAGGGGAGAGGATCGGTGGTATTTATGCCAATGAGGTGATTGTTATTTCGTCAATTATTGAAAACATTGTTCGTTCAAAGTGCAAGTCTAATCTAATCTACAATGGCGTCACCCTACCGCACAAAAGCCGAAAATCCGATTTCTTAACTCAAAATGGAATCACACCGGGAAAATATATCCTTTCGGTAGCACGATTTGTTCCTGAAAAAGGTCTGCATGATTTAATACACGCGTTTAAAAAAAGCGACTATGATTATAAGCTGGTTCTCGCCGGTGATTCAGATCATGAGACGGAATATAGTCGAAATCTCAAGGAACTATTATCCACCGGCCGCCGAATTGTGCTCACCGGATATATAACAGGTGAATCATTAAACCAGCTTTATTCCCACGCCCGTCTCTTTATATTACCATCTTATCACGAAGGATTGCCCATTGTTTTGTTGGAGGCTTTGAGTTACGGGCTTTCGGTTCTTGTGTCCGACATTCAACCCAACAAAGAGGTTAAGCTGCCTAAAGATCGATACTTTCAATGTGGTAATGTTGAAGATTTGAAGAGCAGGATGGATTGGCTGTTATGCAGCAACTTCAGTGAAAACGAAATGCGAAAATTACATTGTATGATTGAGAAAAAATATAATTGGAATATTATAGCCATGCAAACCATTGATGTTTACAAGAAAGCTTTGGGTAAGGGAAAGAATTAAAAAGAAACTCTAAAGGTCATAGTTCATGCATAAAGCACACTCAGAAACTGATAATATCTTAAAATATTTTTTTATTATAACGACATTTATTTTTTTTGTAATCGGTTTTTTCCCGACAATGGAAAAACTATCCATACGCTGGTCGGGAGGCGACAATGATTATTGTTATCTCATCGTTCCATTGTTTATTTATCTTTGTTGGGATAAACGGGAACGGTTCCGATTTGGCCAATTTTCCTGGGCCCTTTGGGGGTTGGTGCCGGTATTTCTATCAATGCTTCTAATGATGTTTGGTGAAATCGGATCGCTGGAAACTATCCTTTATACCGGCCTCTGGGGTTGTGTGGTTGGAGTTTTTATCACACTTTACGGAAATCGCACACGTCTTCTGGCTTTTCCGCTTTTCATATTGCTGTTTATTGTACCCTTGCCGCCGTTTATCAATCGCATACTGACGTTTAATCTAAAAATGGCGGCCAGTACGTTGGCTGTAAAGATGCTCCGTTTAACAGGCGCCAGTGTTTTGCAACAAGGCAACATTATCGATATCGGCATGACCCAGCTTCAGGTCGTGGATGCGTGCAGCGGGCTGCGTTTCTTCATGCCGCTGATCCTTATGGCAATTTTGGTAGGATATTTTTTTGTTAAAAGACATTGGCAATGGATAATTTTGATATTGATGGTGCCGCCGCTTACAGTGTTTGTTAATGCTTTTCGTATTTTTGTTACAGGCGTTCTGATTCGCAGCGGTTACCCGGAACTGGCCGAGCATTTCTTTCACGACTTTTCCGGATGGCTGGTATTCATGGTGGCCGGTGCAATTTTGGTTGGGATCGCATTTTTAATGAGAAAAATAGGCAAGCACTACGCCGATAGAGGGGGGCGCTACGCGGATGGAGGTAAGAGGTTAGAGGTTGGAGGGGAAGAAAAGAACGGCTTAGGGAAGAGGTTGGAGGCCGAAGGCGATATGCCTCAAACCTCAAACCTCAAACCTCAAACCGCCGAAGGCATGCTAAGGCCGGCGGTGCTGACGGTTGTTGTGTGTTTTTTGTTTGTTGGTAGTGGTTGGGCAATGAAAAAGATTCCTTCGGCCAGAAATCTGCCGCCGAGGGATTCGTTCGATTCTTTTCCAGTTCAAATCGCGCATTGGCACGGAAAAAAGAGAACCATAGAAGACAAAATTCTAAAAGAACTCTGGGCGGATGATTACCTCAATGCCTTTTTTAAGCACTCCAAAACACCGAATTCCATTTACCTTTTAATTCCATTTTATGAATACCAGGGAACACGGCACACTGCTCACGCTCCCCAATCCTGTCTCCTTGGCGGGGGCTGGGACTTGCTTAAGGATCAGAATCATATCGTTGCTGTTCATCTCAATAGAAATATCGAAATCCGGACCATGCATTTAAGAAAAGGAGATTTTCGGATGCTTGGAAGCTATTTCTTCTTTCAGCGCAGCAGAGTGATCACCAGTCCGTGGATGAACAAGTTATACCTGGTGTGGGATTCAATTACGAGACAACGCACTGACGGTGCATTGGTTAGGGTAGAGATGACCCTCGCTCCAGACCAGTCCATGGAATCCGCGTATGCAATGCTTGACGAATTTATCAAAGCGTTGTGGCCGATTTTGCCAGAATATATCCCAAGTTAGCTTAGATGGTTAAGATGGTTGAGATGGTTAGGATAGTTGAGTTGGTTGGATGATTAAACGGAGGGGTAAATGGCGACGATTGAAAGATTTGAAGATTTGGAATGTTGGCAGGAAGCACGCAAACTGGTTAACATGGTTTATGAAGCAATTAATGACAGCAAAGATTTTCAGAAAGACTACCGTCTCAACGGTCAAATAACAGGTGCATCAATCTCAGTAATGAATAATATCGCTGAGGCCCGGGCTTCTCAGTCTAACAATGAATTTATTCGCTTCCTGACCTATTCACGAAGATCATGTGCTGAAACTCAGAATTGTTTATACATCGCTTTAGACCAGCAATATATAACGGAAAATACTTTCAGAAAAATTTATGAGCAGGCTATGAAAACCCTAAAAATTATTGACGGATTGCTCCGTTATCTCCGTTATCTCCGTTATCAACGCTCAAAACGTTCAAAACGATCCTAACGCTCAAAACGATCTCAACGATCCCAACGTTCTCAACCATCCAAACGTTCCTAACGCTAAGCTATGCTCCAACAACAAGTCTATATCATCAATACCATTCTGATGGTACTGGACGCCCTGTGTGTGATTGCTGCCGGA
>JAYEFV010000468.1:0-1937 GCA_034658755.1 Thermodesulfobacteriota bacterium
TGGGCATCCAAAAAAAGCACTGGTCCTATGAACTTTTGCTGCGCATCAAACACCGTTTCGGTGTTTCTGCGGAAGCCTTTTTATACCGGTTGGATGAACTGCACTTGATAGATCCCTCTCTGGTTCAACCGCTTAAAGCCAAAATCCATAAACATTATGGAAAAACAGATTTTGGCGAACCCGACCTTTCCAGAAGGCTTTTAACCCCCAACGGACGGTTATGGGATCTGGTATTAACGGGAAAAGAATCGGAAGAAGGACGTGAGGAAGCGCTTGAAATTGAGAGAGTATTGAAAGAGTGGAAGGTAGCAAAAAAATGAGAAAAAAGTATTGTATTACATTAATCATAAGACTATAATGGTATTGCATTACGATTAATATATATTCATTATAGTATAGCAGTCCTATCGATAGATTTAAGAAAAACTGCGGAGGCCGCCAAATGTTAGATGATATTTTTAAACTCAGCAGCGACTTTTTAAAAACCTTTAACAAACCATACCGACGATACTTTCTTGATAAGTACCCGCTTACAAGCAGATTTTCCATTATCATCGGCCAGCGAGGTGTCGGCAAAACCACAGCAATGATCCAAAAAATATTATCAACGAACAACGATGACATTTTTACTAAAAATGCACTTTACGTTCCTGTTGATCATTTTATTGTAGGTGGTAGAAGCATCTATGAGATTGCTGAAGAGTTTTATAACCTTGGCGGTAAAATGATATGCTTTGATGAGATCCATAAATATGCAGGCTGGTCAGGAGAATTAAAAAGCATTTATGACAGCTTGCAGAAACTGACTATTCTCGCTTCAGGCAGTTCTGCCATGGAAATTCAAAAGGGCAGCCATGATTTGAGCAGAAGGGCTGTCGTCTATCTGATGACAGGGCTTTCTTTCAGAGAATATATAGACTTGGCCGCAGAAATTAAAACGGAATCCTTCGTTCTAAAAAACCTATTAGAAGCGCACGAGAAACTCTCATACGATATTATTACGGCCACAGAAAGCAAAAAGAAGAAAATTTTAGCACTTTTCAAAGATTATCTTCAGTTTGGCTATTTCCCCTATTGTACGGAATTTGATGATATTTCGATGTATTATATAACTCTGGAACAGGGCATCCGTACGACAATAGAAAGCGATCTTTTATCTATCTATCCCACATTAAATGGTGGCAGCATAAAGAAAATTAAAAAACTCCTTACTGTTATTGCAGAATCCGCTCCATTTACACCTGATTTGAAGCGGCTCAAAAGAATTGTCGAAATCGGAGATGAACGCACGCTTAAAAATTACCTTAAATATCTTGAAGATGGAGGTGTAATTACATCTCTCACAAAAAGTGGAAGCAGGCTTGGAGCACTGGAAAAACCGGAAAAAATTTACCTCAATAACACGAATCAAATATATGCAATAAGCAGCAAAGGTAAAGAAAACATAGGAAACATACGCGAAACATTTTTTATAAACATGCTTTCAGCGATGCACAACGTATCATCACCCAAAAAGGGAGATTTCCTTATTGATGATAAATATACCTTTGAAATCGGAGGCAAAAACAAAAGCTTTAAGCAGATAAAAGACATCAGCAACTCCTTTCTTGCGGTTGACGATATAGAAACAGGCATCCGCAATAAAATCCCATTGTGGTTGTTCGGGTTTTTGTATTAAATTTTTTGCTGAAAGATCACACCGAAGACGGTTTCCAAAAATCATACTGCAAGCATAAACCTTTTTAGTTTTATTTTTTCATATTTTTAATATTTTATTGACATAATTAAAACTAAAAGATAACATCTGGACATGAAAATCGATCTTGCATTTATCGGGAGAAACATCCGTAGATTAAGAAGGCAACGCAACTTGACCATGGCTGAGCTGGCCGATAAAACAGGAATGAGCCAGGTGCCTCTGGGACGTATTGAACGTG
>JAYEFV010000469.1:0-1937 GCA_034658755.1 Thermodesulfobacteriota bacterium
GTCCTTATTTTAATTTTTGTCATCCCTTCCACACCTGACTTTGTTGCAAGATTGGCCATACGTTCAAATGCGTCGATATATTCGGGCCGGCAATCCGGGTACCCGCTGTAGTCGATGGCGTTAACACCAATGAAAATGTCTGAGGATTCAAGAAGTTCGGCCCACGCCAGGGCAAAGGAAAGAAATATGGTATTCCGTGCCGGAACATACGTAACAGGTATCTCCCGGGTCATGGTACGTTCATCCCTGGCTTTGGGCACATCCATGTCATCGGTAAGGGATGAACCGCCTATTTTTTTTAAGTCGATATTTATTACAAGGTGCTCTGCTGCATCAAGGGCGTCCGCTACTTTTTGGGCAGCTTCAAGTTCAACGGCGTGACGCTGCCCATAAGCAAAACTTAAGCTGTGGATTTCAAAACCCTCATGTTTTGCAATGCCCATAACCGTGGTGGAATCGATTCCTCCGCTTGAAAGAACAACAGCTTTTTTTGCATGGTTCATGATTATACCCCTCTTTTTCTGTCAGGCCATATGATCTTATGTAGTTGGAGATGCAGTCTGACATTCAGGTTATCCTCAAGTATCCATTCCGCAAGTCGGGAGGGTGCTATCCCTCCTGAAACAGGAGAAAAAAGAATCTGTTCTTCGGGGAAATCAGGGCAATTTGAATCCATGGTTTCTTTTGCATATTCATAATCTAAGCGGTTTTCAATGACAAATTTTACCTGGTCTTTGGAACCCAGTCTTTTTAGATTTTCCATATCATTTTTGTCAGATTCTCCGCTTGTGGGGCATTTGATATCGACAATTTTTATACACCGCTCGTCAACACGGCTGATGTCAAGGCTTCCATTTGTTTCCAGCATAACTTCATAACCGTTTTCAAGTAGCCTGTAAATTAAAATGGGGGTTTCACTTTGAAGCAAGGGTTCTCCACCGGTTATTTCAACCAGTCGGCACATATAGGCGGCAATATGGTTCATTATTTCGGTGAGCTCCATGTTTACCCCTTGTTCGTAAGCATACCGGGTATCACAGTATGAACATCTTAAATTGCAGCCGGTGAGTCTTACAAATATGCAGGGGCGGCCGCTATAGATGGATTCACCCTGAATGCTGTAAAATATTTCGTTAACTAAAAGCGTCATATGGAAATCCTTAGTTTTTGTTATTATTCTTTAAAATTATATCTGGATGAGATGCTAAAGTAAATGAACAATTGCCAAAGTAAGCGGAAATGTGCTATCTATTGTCCATCCATAAATGGTCTTTTTGCCCAATCTCTGCGTTATGCTCAAAAAATAATCCTCGAAATATCAACTATATGCCTGCGGTTATTTTTTTCGCATGCCTTGATCTTGAACAAAAATCCTCATTTATGGATGGACACTATCTATATTATAACCCGGACAAACCGGCCTCCGGCTCGTAGAGCCTACGGCTCGGAGAGAACCAAAAAATATTTGCCACAAAGGCACGAAGACACAAAGGATGAACTTAGGGGCTTCGCCCTAATTGGAATGATGGAATGATGGAATGATGGAGTTATGTAATGATGGTATAAACAGGCTTCCATTAAAAATTCAGTAATTTCATAAAGTTGTAGAATTTCCGAGACATAAATTCATTAATATTTCTTAGTGTCTTGGTGCCTTTGTGGCGAGAAGAAAAAAGATACCGCAGATTTTAGGTTAAAAGCAAAATGAAGAAAATAAGTCTAATGAAAAATACCGTTCAGGAATATGCATGGGGGTCTTATACGGCTATTGCTGAACTTTTGGGCAATGTTTCCCCTGCAAAAACGCCACAGGCGGAACTATGGATGGGGGCTCATCCCAAAGCGCCTTCCATGGTAAAATGTGACGGCAACTGGATATCATTGTTTGAATTGATTGAGAAAAACCCAGACTATATTCTTGGGAAAAAAGTTGCAGA
>JAYEFV010000470.1:0-26406 GCA_034658755.1 Thermodesulfobacteriota bacterium
CCGTAGGCCGACCTGTCCGGGTTAGTCTTAATTCGAATATTTCCGAATTAAATAACCCCAAAATCCTGCAACCAGCGTAACCCCAAGACATGCCATGGAAAACAGATCTCCAAAGCGAGAATAGAAGGTCGTCCCCTCAAGCATGGGCACGGAACGCGTTATTGTTGCGTCCTTAAAAAGCGGTGTGGCGGCGATGACCCTGCCGGAAGGATCTATAAACCCGCTTATACCGGTGTTGGCAGAACGTATAATTGACCTTCTGTTTTCAACAGCCCGAAAAACCGTCATGGAAAAATGCTGATTTGGAGCACTCGATCTACCATACCAGGCATCATTGGTGATATTAACCAGTAATGACGCATGGTTTTTTATCATAGCTCTGGACAGATGCGGAAAAATTATTTCATAACAGATCTGAACGCCTAACCGGTAATCCCCCCATTGAATTGTTTGCCCCTTTTCGCCTGGGTTAAAGTCTCCAACGCCCTCTACCATTTTGCCAAGAAACGGCAACCATTTCTTAAACGGAACATATTCTCCAAAGGGTACAAGGTGTGCCTTGTCATACCTGCCGTATACGTTTCCCTTTGGTCCAATCAGGTAAGCGCTGTTATAATATTCAACACGATTTTGCCCGAGATTGAAAGAAGGGCTGCCGATTAGAAAGTCCGTGCCGGTATCGTGAATACCCTTTTTAACCATTTCCGACAATCTATCATTGCGCAAAAAATAGAAAGGAGTTGCAGTCTCCGGCCATACCACAAGATCCGGCTTATGTTTTTTTGCCAATAGAGAAAGATTAATATATTTTACTGTTGAGGCGCGTTGAAACGCGGGATCCCATTTTTTTGCCTGGTCAATATTACCCTGGATAATTGCAACTTTTATGGAAGGGGAATGGGAAATCAGTTTTTGAATGGATTGTATTTGCCATTCTCCATAAAACCAGACAAAGCAGAAAACCAAAGCGAAAGTAAATACCGATCCTACAGCGAGCCTTGCTTTAACCTCTTTTTTTTGCCAGCCTTTTGCTGTCAGGTAAAAATATGCCAAGAAAATTGCTGCATTGCTCAAGGCAATACAAAACGATACGCCATACACACCGAAAATGTCTGAAATCTGAATTAAATGTAGCACGTTAAATTGTGTGTATCCGAGCAATTCCCATGGAAAACCGGTGAAAAGAAATGAACGGATATATTCTAATGAAACCCATACCGATGGGATCATGAACAGAAGGACAAAAGGTCTTTGGTAAAAGAGAGTTAAAAGCATTGAAAATATTGCAACGTAAAGCGCCAGATAAGCCGATAACAGCAAAAGAATCGGCACGCTTGCATAGAAGGGAAGGTGACCGTATGTTGACATGGTATGTGCCAGCCAGTATACCAGAGTAAGGAAATGGGCAAGCCCGGCACACAGGCCGAGATAAAAACCGTTTTTAGGGGAGAGGTTTCTTAATGCAGCCAGCAAGGGAACAAGGGCAACCCAGGCCAGCCATGAAAGACCGGCCTTTGGAAAGGACAGGGTCAGTAACACTCCGCTTGATATTGCTAAAAAAAAATTCAGCCTGTCGAGTTTATCTCTTTTCAATTTTGATGAGATAGTAAAAAGTTTTTATGAACGACCTTGAGTTTCACCCATTTCCTATCTATATCATGGGGAAATCTGCATCTTAAATGTATTTCCTCTGAGCTGTTATCAGCCTTAAGCTGCGCTTTTATAGGCTTCATCCATACGGGCTTCGACATACCGGATTCCCTCTTCGTTATATTCTTCCAAATCAAAACACAACGCATCCTCACCAAGAAGCCCGTCTGGCACAAAATCCCCATTTTCATCCGGATCGGTAATCATCTCGTTATAAAAGCATACCGACAGCCACCGGGGGGTGTCTTCAATCACGTCCACCATCACAAACAAAGGTTTATTTTTTTGATTTTTGTGGGCTGCTCTGAGAGAATACGTAAGCCCCTCACGGGATATAAAGTCCAGATTCACCCCGGGTTTGGACGCTATATAATCTTTCAGACGTACAAATGCTTTTTTATTTTGTTCCTGGGTTTCTGTCCAGTTTCCAATAAATGATCCGAGTTGCTGAATGGCTTCGCTCATAAGCTCTCCTTATTGATTTTTTTATTCTTCTATCTTGAAGAGATTAAAATTGTTAATGCGCAGAGAGCATATCAGATGCTTATAAAAAATCAAGCCCCCTGTCCCATGATAATTTTTGTCATCAAGAAATAGCAGTTATTAATTGTTGTTTATAGTTAATTAAAGCCGCCATATTTTCTAAATAACTCTAATTAAATAATATCTTGACAAATAATTACTTATATGGCTTGACATGTGTAACGTTTCATTGCAAAATAATTAATTCGACAAAAGGCAGGTATTACCCAAAAAACATTCTTTTTGATTGAAATAAGAATAACGAGGAAAATAGAAAAATGAGTAAGGAAAAGACACTGCTCAGCACTCGAGAGATATCAGAGTTTTTAAATATTAATGAGAAGATGGTTTACACCCTGGTTGCCGAGAAAGGGCTGCCTGCAAGCAAGGTAACCGGCAAATGGCTCTTTCCCCGCCATCTTGTTGAACGGTGGCTGGAGAATCAAACCATAAACTATCCAGAACCAGAGAAACCTTTGCCACCCTATCATGGCCTTCTAATCATCGTCGGGAGCAATGATATCCTTTTGGACAAAATCATTTCCCTTTTCAATAATCTCTATAATGAGCATATAGCCGTTTTCGGCAACGTGGGCAGTATGGGAGGTCTTAAGGCTATGGGCCGAGACGTTTGTCATGTGGCGTGCAGTCACCTTTTGCAGGATGATGAACAAGAGTACAACTTTGAGTATGCCCAGGAAGAACTTAAAGGAAAATTCCCCATATTGGTGAATTTCTGCCGAAGAGAACAGGGATTTCTGGTAGCCAAAGGAAATCCCAAGCAAATTTCCGGCGTTTCCGACCTGGGACAACCAGAAATCAAGATTGCCAATCGCCCGGTGGGCACGGGCACACGCCTCCTCCTTGACCGGGAACTCGAGAAGGCCGGCCTCAAAGACACGCAAATCCAAGGTTATCATCAAGAATTCAGAAGCCATCTGGATGTGGCCATGGAGGTGCTTTCTGGTCGGGCCGATATGGCTCCTGCCATCAGACCGGTCGCAAGTCTTTTGGGTTTGGACTTCATTCCGCTTCGCTGGGAGCGGTTTGATTTTCTTATCTCAAAAAAGCATTTTTTTGAACAGGGAGTTCAACTCTTTCTGAGCCTTCTCCATGAGCCCCAATTCCGCGACCTATCCGTGAAACTGGATGGATACGATTTGAGTTTATGCGGCAAAATGGTTTTTCCAAAACAATCACAATTTAAAACGGAGGAATAGTATATGATAAAATTGGCGAATCTGATGAAATGCACGCGAATCATTTTTGTAGCGCTCATGGTACTGTTGCCTTTTTCTGTTAGCGCCGAACCACAGGGAAAGCTCATCATTTTCCATGCAGGTAGTCTCACGGTGCCTTTTGCAAAAATAGAAAAGGATTTTGAGGCAAAATATTCTAAAGTTGACGTGCTTCGTGAGGGGGGAGGAAGCACAAAAATGGCACGGATGATTTCAGAGCTGCATAAACCTGCAGATATCATGGCATCTGCTGATTTTAACGTTATAGACAAGACTCTGATTCCTGAATATGCTGTGTGGAATATTCGTTTTGCAACAAACCAGTTGGTCCTTTGTTATACAGATAAGAGCCGCTTTGCGAACCAGATCGCCGCCAACAACTGGTACGAAATTTTAGGACGAAAAGGGGTAATCTGGGGGCATTCGGATCCAAATCTGGACCCCTGCGGCTACAGGAGCCTTATGGTGCTCCAACTTGCTGAAAAATATTACAAAGTGCCCGGCCTCCATGATCAGTTGATTGCAAACCGGCCGGAGAAAAACGTACGGCCCAAATCGGTTGAACTGGTTTCATTGCTCAAGACAGGAAATATGGACTATGCCTGGGAGTATCTTTCCGTTGCTGTTCAACATGGTTTGAAGTACATAACACTTCCTGATGAGATTAACCTGGGTAATTACAAAATGGATGAGTTTTACAAGCAGGCAACGGTAACCGTGACCGGCAAAAAACCCGGGACATGGATTACTCGAACCGGAAAATCATGTACCTATGGAATCACCATATTAAAAAGCGTTCAAAATATCGAAGCTGCCGAGGCGTTCCTGGAGTATTTAATGGATCCCGATGGAGGCTTAAAGACACTGAAAGAGATGGGACAACCCCCCTTTGTCCCCTGCAGGGTTTCCTCAGAAAAAATGAAATCCAAGCTTCCTTTTTCGTTACTAAAATGGGTTGAGGTAAGGGATTAAAAACAGATGGCAATAAAGAGGAAGATTGATCCATTTTTTTGGATAGCCGTTTTTTCTACCGTCACGGTTGTTGTATTTATCCTCTTTCCTCTAATCGAAATGGTTTTTCAGCCCTCTGTGCAAGATCTCAAGGATGCCATTTATGACCCTGATGTCCTTGGTTCGATCGGGTTGAGCATTTATACATCCGGCATGGCGGCCCTGATTTCGTTTTTGATCGGCACCCCCTTTGCCTATTTACTGGCCCGGAAAGATTTTTTAGGAAAAAAACTCGTTGAAAGTATCATTGATCTGCCCATCATGATCCCTCACCCGGTGGTCGGAATTGCGATTCTTGGGATAGCCGGTAAAAATCACTGGCTCGGGCAGTTAATGCAGCAGGTCGGGATCCAAATAATGGGAACGGTCACCGGGATTGTGACAGTTCTGACCTTCGTGGGTCTGCCGTTTTATGTAAACACCGTCAAGGCAGGATTTGAAGCCATACCGGTGAGATTGGAAAATATATCCAGGAGCCTTGGAGCCTCCCTGTCTGAGACATTCGTCCGGGTGACGTTTCGCCTTGCATGGCGCTCCATGCTGGTAGGCATCATTATGTGCAGCGCAAGGGCAATCAGTGAATTCGGAGCGGTAGTTATTGTCGCCTATCACCCCATGATCGCACCGGTAATGATTTATGAGCGTTTTACCGCCTATGGCATTAAATATTCTCAACCTGTGGCTGTCTGGTTAATAGTGGTCAGTCTGCTGCTGTTTTTACTGTTGAGAATCTGCTCTTTGCCAAAGGAAAATCAAAAATGATCAATATAAAAGATCTGTTCATTAAGTTTCCCGGCTTTACACTTCAGGATATCAATCTTTCCATTAAGGACGGAGAGTTTTTCATGCTCCTGGGACCCACAGGAGCAGGGAAGACCCTTATTCTGGAAGCAATTGCAGGTATCGTTCCCATTACCAGTGGCCGTATCTTTGTTAAAGGAAGAGAGATTACCCGTCTTCCTCCGGAACAGCGCGGTACCAGTATCGTGTACCAGGATTATGCACTATTTCCACACCTGTCTGTTCTGAAAAATATCACTTATGGATTGCGTTACCACAAAAACGATCCAAAAGCTTCGAAAAAACGGGTAACACGTCTTATGGAGCAATTGGGGCTCCAACCTCTTGCTCAGCGATCCATTCATAATTTAAGCGGCGGCGAAAAACAGCGAATAGCCCTTGCTCGGGCTCTGGCTGTGAATCCTTCCGTGCTTCTTCTGGATGAACCTCTCTCCGCGCTGGATCCCAATTTCCGCGAAGACATTCGGGATTTGTTGAAAAAACTGCATCAGGAAGTAGAAACCACATTTTTAATGGTCACACATGATTTTGCCGAAGCCATGTTTTTGGGGGAACGGATGGCTGTGCTTAACACCGGCAAAATTGATCAGATCGGCCCTGTCCACGAAGTCTTCCATAAACCGGCCACCCCGTTTGTGGCCAAATTCATGGGCATTAAAAATGTCTTTCACGCATCCTTCAGAAACACAAAGGCACGGGTGCATAACCTTGAGTTACACCTTCAATCCCCACCCGGAGAGAATCAGCGCTATGTCGCTATTCGGCCTGAAGATATTATAATCAGCAGAAATGGGACTTCTGGTAATGATATTAATTCGTTTCAAGGCAAGGTAATGGGTGTCACAGATCGAGGCCCGTACTACGAGGTTTCAGCCGGGACAGGTAACGTAATCTTCAGGGTGATGCTAAGCAAAAACGACTTTTTTAAATTAGAACTCCAAAAAGGGAAAGACATCCACATTTCAATCCGATCCTCTGCCATCCACGTTTTTTAAAATTCGTAACCGTTCAACCGGACAAACCGTCAATCAGCGCCATTACATTTTGTCCCAGAACATTATGGTTGTAGCCGCCTTCCAGAATTGCGAAACAACCGCCGCCATTCCGTTCTGCAGCGGATTTAACCCGTTGTCCGATGGTCTGGTAGTCTTCAGTAGCGAGCAGACCGCCCCAATCGTCCTTATGGTTGTCAAATCCAGCGGATATGCCGATCAGATCGGCGCCACAACCTTCCATTTCTCTGGTGACACGGTCGATATAGGCACTTCGATCAAATGAATCAATATTACAAACCGTTACATAATCCTTACTGCTGAGAATATTGACGTTGCCGTCCCCGTAATGCAAATCAATATCCAATACATATGCTTCCTGGATTTTCTTGCTTTGTTTTAACGATTCAAGGGCAATAGCCATATTATTGAAATAACAGAAACCCCAGGCTGAATCTGCAGAGGCGTGATGGCCCGGAGGTCGAATTAATCCAAAACAGGGTTCCGTAAGACCCAAATTCGCTGCCTGCACCGCGCCTCCGGCAGCTAATGCCGCCATGGAATAAGGCCCTATTCGGCGGACATGTTCAATATGGCGTTGGGTATGAACTGCTGAAATTTGGGTTTCGGTTGCCGGGACAGCCGTGACAAATTCTACATGAAATTGGATGGTTTGAACGATTGCCTCCATACGTCCTTTTGCAGCTGCAGGATCAGAGGTGTATACCTGATAAAAATCCTCGTGAAAAATTACTTTCGTCATAATCTTTCCTCCGTTGTTAAAAACGAAAAACCAATGTTTTTGGGCTATTTTGACACATATAGGTATTTTGTTTGTAACTCAATAAATTTTGGATGTCCCACATTCCCGAATTATTCTATGTTTCCGACATACAATGAGTTTGCTTTTCCCGGTTGGGGAATGGTACAGTGAGACGTCTGGAAATATCCGTTGATACGGGTGCAGTCCCCCTTTAACAAATTCCATGGCATCGGCAGATCCCATTGTCATCATCCTGATATTGAAGAGGATCTTAATAAGGGGATGATGAGGCACTTCGTGTTCCATGAGCAATACTACCCCGTTGGAGCGTATGATGCGCTTCATTTCCTGCAAGGCAGTCTGCCGGGTCGGGCTTTTCAGTTCATACAACGCATGGGAGCAGGTGACGATATCAAAACTCCCATCAGCAAAGGGGAGGGTTGCCGCATCCCCCTCTATCAAGATGGTTTTCAGGGAAGTCTGTTTGTTTTGCGCTTTACGCAGCATTCCCCGGGAAAAATCGTAGCCAACGGTTAAGCTCTCGGGATAGCAATTGGCAAACGCCGCGATAACAGCTCCTGTCCCGCAGCAGATATCGAGAATAGCAGGGTTGATTTTCCCTGCTCGGTTGGCCATCGCGACCAGGAAGTTCCGCGTATCCACGGCATCTCGACGCGCATGCAGATTTACAAAAGCATCATACACATAAGAGAAAACATTATAGTAAATTCGTCTTCCGGTTCTTACGCTTGACATGGTTGCAAAAAAGTTCCCTCCCTCAGGGTGTTCTCTCACAACGGGGTCCCGGGTAGCTTGGACAGCTGTGCTGATCCTCGATGTGCGGCTTGATGTCCAAAATGGGCGTACCGTCAATCATATCCAGACCCCGCACCCGAATTCGGTTGCCATCCTTTGATATTACCTCCAGTACCGAAAGGCCGATAGCATTGGGTCGTCGGGGCGAGCAAATACTGAACACGCCCAAAGCCTTATTCCGGTGGGGCGGCGTCTGTTTTAGCAACTGGGGTGTAAAAGGCGAACTCTTGTGAAAATGGAACAGTACCACAACGCGCTGGCCGGTACTAATGTCCGAAAGACCCTCGGTATACTCGGGCAGAATCTCCAGCGTGCCCTCCACATGGGAAACGCTCCAATGTCGCGGCAGGTTGCGGGCAGCTGTGTGTACCGTTCCAATGGGAGTAAAATTGATAACCATGAACATTCTCCTGAAATACCCTGCACATAAACAATCTTGAAGTAGTTTTAAATTATAAATAGTTACTGTTCACAGGTGTTCCCTAACCCCCTTGAAGCTTCGTCTGTGGATGGGGCAGCAACCGTATTTTCTGATCGCTGCTTTGTGGGCTTTGGTTGGGTATCCTTTGTGTCTGGAAAATCCAAATTGCGGGTAATACTGTTGGTACCCCTCCATCAACCTGTCGCGAGTAACTTTGGCAACAATAGATGCAGCGGCAATGGAAATGCTTAAGCCGTCACCTTTGGGTATGGGCTCCTGTGGCAGGGCTGACGAAACATTAAAGATACCGTCTATAAGCAGGCAATCCGGTTGAGGGGCAAGATTTTCAGCCGCCATGGCCATAGAAATAAGGGATGCTTGAAGAATATTAATACGATCTATTTCCGGTGGGTCAACGATTCCTATTCCGATGGAAACTGCAAGTTCATAAATCTCTTCGTAAAAATAATTCCGTTTTTTTGGTGTTAATTTCTTTGAATCGGATATACTGGGGATTTGAAAAGAAGGGGGGAGTACAACGGCTGCAGAAACAACCGGGCCAGCCAGCGGTCCCCGACCGGCCTCATCTATGCCTGCAATTTTTAAAAAGCCTTTTTCAATGGCTTTTTTTTCGAATAACCACAGGTCTGGTCCCATGGGATCACATTTTAAAATGGGCTCTCGAAATTTTCCATGAAAAATTCGGGTTAGTCATCCGGCTTCGTTACATCTCATCTGTTCAATGCGAATCTGCATTTTACAAAGGACTCGTAGCTAGTGTCCATCCAGAAATGGTAGATTTTGGTTTTCGGCAAGGCCCGAGCGAGTTTTCAACCGCAGGCATAGCACGCTATTTCGAGGATTGAAAACGAGCGAGAACGCCGCCGAGGGCCAAAAGATGCCGTTTATGGATGGACACTAGTTTATACGACGCTCTCTTATCCTTGCCGCTTTGCCCCTTAGCTTGCGCAGGTAATAGATTTTTGAACGGCGTACCCGTCCGCGAGTAATTACTTCAATTTTGTCGATGACAGGAGAATGTAGCAGAAAGATACGCTCAACCCCTATCCCGTACGAAACCTTCCTGACAGTAAAGGTAGCGCCGGTCCCGCTTCCACGTTTGCTGATTACTACGCCCTGAAACGCCTGAATACGCTCTTTTTCGCCTTCCTTTATTTTGACATAAACTTTTACGTTATCTCCGGCGGCAAAAGCAGGAATATCCAGCCGCATCATCTCTCTTTCTAACTGTCTTATTATTTCCATGATAATCACCTATCTTGGGCAAGCCAAAAGCAAATTGTATTAGTTTAACTATTTAAATAATTATAGATTTAACCTAATCTGGACAAGCCCGCCCTCCTGCCAAGCGGAGTAAGGCGGACGGGCCGAAACCAAAAATATTTGCCACCAAGTCACAAAGACACGAATGATTTTGTTATTCTTTCTTAGTGTCTTGGTGCCTTTGTGGCGAGAAGAAAAAAGTTTTGCCACAAAAAGCACAAAAATAACTATGAAGGAACTAAAAAAAATGTCAAAACAGTTTAAAGAAGCGCCTATACCGTATTTTAACTTGATTGTATAGGAATTTTTCTTTTTTTAAGTGTGGCTTTAAATAAAACATTGTATAAAATAAAATCTCTTCGCGATTTTATTCGTTTCTCCCAAACAGCCTGTCCAAAATAATGGCGGCGGCAGACCGGACTGAAAGGTGGTTGTAATCTGTATTACCAATAACCGGATTCAGTATGTAATCTGCCTCTGCAATAAATTTTTCCGGCAATCCCCAGGCTGTACCAAATATCAACAGGTAAAGATTACCATCTTTCAGCATTTTCCGAAACTTCCCGAAGCTTAAGTTGCCTGGGCCGTGTCTGGCGCTGGTAACCACCGTTTTCGGAGAATTTCCTCCGTTTTGACGGATATGGTCTTTTACCTCATCCAGGGAATTTTTTATTATGATCAGCTCCAGGGCTTCTCGACGTTTAGGATTATATTGTGATCCTGTTCCTTCTACCCAGTGCAAAACAATTTTTTTAATTAGTGCTATCTGATCCTCAAGGGGTGTTGTCACATAAAATGACCGTACCCCGTATGTTTTTGCGACCCTTGATATATCGTGCAAATCGAGGTTAGTTACGGCGGATGTTATAATATCACCGTTTTTATTGACCACCGGATAATGCGTCAAGGCCACGTATAGATTGATCATATATGAGTTTTTCAATATCGCGGCACCACTTTTTCAGAATTTTTATCTCCTCTATGCTCAAGCCTCTGTTTTCAAGTAAATCCCGCTTTTTCAGAAACGTTCGTATCAGGGATGATTCAAGCCTCGATTTTTCAATTTCTTTGTGATTGCCCGATAACAGAACTTCCGGAACATCGACACCTTCAAATGTTCTGGGCCTCGTATATTGTGCATATTTTAGAACACTTCCTGAAAAGGAATCTTTTTCCGCAGAGTCCTTGCCGCCGAGCACACCGGGAATCAGTCTGGCCACCGCATCGATAATAACCATGGCTGCCAGTTCACCCCCTGTCAGGACATAATCACCGATGGAAATTTCATCATCGATCAAATCGTGGCAAATACGTTCATCCACCCCCTCATAACGGCCACAAACAAAAATAATTCCATCTAATGATGCTAATTCTCGGGCCATGCCCTGATCAAAACGCCGTCCCTGAGGTGTGAGCAGAATCCTTTTGGCCAAAGGCGCTTTCTTTGTAGCAGCCCGGATAGCACCGGCCAGCGGTTCAGGCTTCATAATCATTCCACAGCCCCCGCCGTACGGCCTGTCATCGGTAGTACGGTGTTTCCCTTCTGCAAAATCTCTGATATTGACGGCCGATGCCAAAATCTTGTTTCGACCTATCGCCCGTTTAATAATCCCATGTTCCCAAAAAGGATTAAACATTTCCGGGAAAATAGTCAGGACTATGAAATTCATACGTTTAACCTTACCTAAAGATTTTAGGTTTCATAATCCTTCCGGTAAATCCACCCGCATTGTTTTAAGCTTAAGATCGATTTCCAAAATCACTGACTCAATTGCAGGAATCAGTGTTTCATTATCATGAGCTTTATTCGGGTTTCTTACAACAAAGACGTCGTTGCTTCCCGTTGGGATTATCGATTCAACGAGGCCAATATACTCATCATCGGTTGTAAAAACTGAAATTCCGATAATATCAACCCAGTAGTATGATCCGTCTTCGGGTTCAGGAAGATTGGCCCTTGCAATAAAAAACATGGAACCTATAAGGGTTTCAACCGAATTCCTGTTCTCTACACCTTTCAGTGATAAAAGGGTGAGCCGGCCGTGAGGTTTAACCCATTTTATTTTATAGCTTTTTTCAAATCCTTTGGGATTGATTAAAAGGATCAAACTGTCTGGATTGAAAACAGATAAGGATTCAGCGTAGGAATAGACCTTAATGTTTCCTTTTACACCATGGGCACCAACGATCTTTCCAACAGGAACAAACCCATTTTTTTCCACAATACTATTCTAAAATCTCAAGAACCGACCGCTTTTTTAATTTAGCAGAAGCGGCACTCAATATGGTACGCATGGCCCTCGCCGTACGGCCCTGCTTTCCGATAACCTTTCCCAGATCCTCTTTAGCCACTTTAAGCTCTAATACCGAAGTCCGGTTACCCTCTACCTCAGAGACCTCAACTTGTTCCGGATTATCAACCAGCGCCTTGGCAATGTAGTCGATCAGCTCTTTCATAGCTCCATCTCCTTTGTTGGCTGTTGAGAAATAGGGTAAAGATACTATGCGAAACTCGCAAAAAAACCTTCTTTCTTCAAAAGACTTTTAACCGTGTCTGTAGGGATAGCCCCCTGATCGATCCAGTACTTAACCCGGTCTTGCTTCAGAGACACCTGTGCAGGATCTACCAACGGATTGTATGTGCCTACGTTCTCAAGGAATTTGCCGTCCCGAGGTGATTCACTATCTGCAATAACAATTCGATAAAAAGGTTTTTTCTTTGCTCCGTGTCTGGCCAATCTGATTTTAACTGACATATTAGATCTCCTTCAAAAGGACAGCATGCCCCGGTCTATTCCTCGCATCCCGCCCTTGTTGATTTTCTTCATCATTTTCACAACCTGAGTATAATTTTTAAGCAAATTATTTATATCCTGTACACTAGTTCCGCTTCCTTTGGCAATCCTTTTGCGACGACTCCCTTTTATTAAGGTGTGCTGCCGTCGTTCCAGAGGAGTCATGGAATTTATGATTGCTTCTATCTTAATAAATTCATTTTCGTCAACCTCGAGATTTTTCAGATGTTTATTTTTACCCATACCGGGAATCATATTGATCAGTTCAGATATAGAGCCCATTTTCCTTATCTGAACCATCTGATCACGAAAATCTTCTAAAGTAAATTCGTTTTTTCTTAGCCTTTTTTCGAGTTCAACAGCTTTCTTTTCGTCAACGACTGTCTGTGCCTTTTCGATCATGGTAAGGACATCACCCATTCCGAGTATCCTTGAGGACATCCTGTCAGGATGAAAAGGTTCCAGGTCGCTCAGTTTTTCACCGACGCCAATAAATTTTATCGGTTTATCTGTTACCGATTTTATCGATAACGCTGCTCCACCGCGGGCATCACCGTCCATTTTTGTGAGAATAATACCACCAATATTAAGAGCATTATTAAACGATTCGGCGATATTGACAGCGTCCTGGCCTGTCATGGCATCTGCCACAAGGAGAATATCAGACGGCTTTACCGCATCCTTGATACGGCAAAGCTCAGTCATTAACTCTTCGTCTATATGTAACCGCCCTGCGGTGTCAATAAGCAGCGTATCACACAGTTCTTTATGTGCTGTTGTTCTTGCTTCCTGGCATATTTTAACCGGATCAATTTCCGGGTTGGATGGAAATACCGGAACGGCAAGCTGGTCACCCAGCTTATTTAGCTGATCAATAGCAGCAGGACGATAAATATCCGCAGGAACAAGGTAAGGCTTCCTTCCTTTTTTTCTCAAATAAGCGGCAAGTTTACCGGCTGTTGTGGTTTTGCCGGATCCCTGCAGACCCACCAGCATTACCGATACCGGATGAGAACCCGACAGGTTCAAATCCTCGAGACGGCCCCCCATCAGTTCCGTCAATTCTTGGTCAACTATTTTTATAACCTGCTGGCCGGGCGTCAGGCTAGCCATAACTTCCTGACCCAGGGCCCGCTTCTTGATATCACCAACAAATTTTTTTGCGACCTTGTAATGGACATCAGCCTCAAGGAGAGCCATCCTGATTTCTTTAAATCCCTCCTCGATGTTTTTTTCTGTTAATTTGCCGTGCCCTTTGAGCTTTTTAAATACGAAATTAAGCCTGTCGCTGAGGTTGTCAAACATAAAAACACCCACAAAGTTTCTATTGAAATCTTTAAGAATAATAGTAAAATAATATTATGTCAAGATCAAAAAAAACAGACATTAAAGAACTCACAAATGACCAGCTTGTTTTATGGCTCGAAAGCAAGGGGCTTGAGCCTTATCGTGCTGCTCAGATCCTGAAGTGGATCTATCTTCGCCAGACAGACACTTTCGATATAATGACCGATGTGGGCAAAGAAATCAGAAAACTCCTTTCACGCCATTTTTCTATTGCCCGTCTTGAAAAGGCCCGAATCGAGACATCACAAGATGGTTCCAAAAAATATCTTTTTAAACTCAACGACGGAAAATATGTCGAAAGTGTACTGATTCCTGAAAAAGATCATTATACGCTTTGCATATCAACTCAGATAGGCTGCGCACAGGGGTGCAGATTTTGCCTTACCGCCAGAGGCGGCTTGGTGCGAAATCTCTCAAGAGGTGAAATTATTGCCCAGGTACGCGACGTTTCAAAATGTCTTGCCGGTCCAAAGCGCCTGACCAACATTGTGCTCATGGGAATGGGTGAACCCCTGGCAAATTACAGCAACGTGGTCAGCGCCATCAATACCATTACAGACAGCAATTACGGACTTGGATTTTCAAGCCGCAGGCTGACCTTGTCTACAGCGGGTATAGTCCCAAAGCTTTCTAACCTGGGACGTGATACATCAGTTAATCTGGCAATATCCTTAAACGCTACAGATAACAAGACCCGTAATATGCTGATGCCGATTAACCGAAAATATCCTCTGGAAAAACTGCTTGATGCATGTGCCGTATATCCTTTATTGCCCCGCCGTAGAATCACTTTCGAATATATTCTTATAAAGGGGATAAACGATTCTGTAAAAGATGCAAAACGCCTGGTTAAGTTGCTGAGACCCATACGTGCAAAAATCAATCTTATCCCCTTTAATGAATATGAAGGGAGCGAGTTTAACCGGCCTGAAGAATCTGCAATTCTTAACTTCAAAGAAATCCTTAATAAAAACAATTATACAGCCGTTATACGTTACAGTAAAGGTCAGGATATTTCCGCTGCCTGCGGTCAACTACGGGCAAACTTGATAGTGGATGCTTAATGATTCCTAAATTCCCCTATCGATTTGATAGGAATGGCCAGAAAATTTGATGTCTCTACTGAAGCCCTTTTATTTAGGCTTTTAAATTTAAAACTTTTAGGAAAAAACACTGTAGATAATATATTAAAAGACCAGCTTTTCAGAGAAATAGACAAATCAACCATGGTACCTCGTTGGTGGCGGCCGCCTAAATTTCCTGAGCGCTTTGTAAGGCTTGCTTTTATAGCGTACAAGAAGGGCAGGCTTTCAAAAGCAAAACTTGCTGAGATGCTGGATATCAGCCTTATAGATTTGCCGAAAACTCTACAGGAATATGGCCATAAAGACCGAGAAGGTTATGATGCTGAAGTGCGTGTTGCTCAACGCTAACATCGTTATCCGAAACTGAGCGTTTCAAATGTTAAAATGGAATAAAATAGCTTTTATTTTTAACGGATTATATTGATTAATATTTTTAAAATTTGAAACCCTGCGGGATTGCCGATCTTACCGCATCTACTGCGTCAGATGCCGTCCCGCATAGATGACTATAGCGGAACGACATCTTCCTTGTATATGCGGCAAACTCGACAATCGCTCAATTCAGGATATTGAATCTCATAAAGTTGGGGTTTGGGAAAAGCTAATAGATAGAGTTGAAATAGTGGTCTCCTCGATTGTGGCATATAAAGAGTCTCATTTTTATTCTGAGGAAGAAGCAGGAATACCCAAGCCAATTAATTTAACACGGTTGATTCAACATGGAAAAATAAAAGAAATCTCTGCAACCCCCGAAGAGATAGCGGACTTTTCAAATTATTTTGACAGAGTTTTTATTTTTGGAATTGATGATGGTGAAATTGAATCCTTGTCTTTAATAAAAAGCGGTAAATTACAAAATACCTTATTCTGTTCAAGTGATGGCCCTGCAATCCAGGCACTTGCTATGATCGGACATTCAAATGCCGGCATTTCCATGGAGACATTATTAAAAAAAACTGGATTGCAAAAAGCCTTAGAATACCAATTTGGTGATGAGTTTTTTAAGAAACATATTGCTAAGGGTTCTAAAAATTATATCCAAAGGGTAGGTATCGCGAATCGGGGATAAGCAGAACATCCCTAAAATAGAAACTTATAATTTTAGGGGCCCGGAAGTTCCCAACCACTGTAGGAAGCGTTGTATCTTTAACAACAGGCATAGGCGATATTATGATTGCTATAGGGGAACTTAGGGGTGAATAAAATCAACTACACATAACAAGTCGCTGGAGAATCGACGGGAAAAGGCATATCCATCGAATTTAAGGAATGCCGGAACAAACTGAACAAAGACGTTTTCGAAAGTATCTGCGCGTTTCTGAACCGGAACGGCGGGGATTTGATACTTGGCGTCAATGATCGTGGAAAGATAACGGGCATTGATCCTGAAGCGGTGGAGCAAGTCAAAATAGAACTGGTGACCGCCCTTAATAATCCGCAGAAACTGAATCCGCCGTGTTATCTGATGCCCGAGGAGGTGGTCCTTTAAGGCAAACGGATCATCCGCCTCTTTGTCCCTGAAAGCTCCCAGGTTCACCGCTGCAACGGTAAAATCTATGACCGCAATGAAGACGGAGACTTTGATATCACCAGCAACACGAATCTGGTAACAGCGCTTTATATCCGAAAGCAAACCACCTACTCGGAAAATCTCATATATCCTTATGTATCCATAAAAGACCTGCGCTCGGATCTTGTTTCCAAAGCAAGGCAACTGGCGGTCAATCAAAGGCCCGGGCATCCCTGGGCCGGGATGTCGGATATTGAGCTGCTTAAAAGCGCCCAGCTTTTTCAAAGGGACTATCAAAGCGGCAAGGAAGGATTTACCCTGGCCGCGATCCTTCTTTTGGGAGACGATCAGGTCATTTTGTCCGTATTGCCCCATCACCGCACTGATGCATTGCTCCGGCGTGAGAACGTAGACAGGTACGATGATCGCGATGACATCCGGACAAACCTGATTGAAAGTTATGACCGCCTGATGGCATTTGTCGCCAAACATCTACCGGACAAATTTTTCCTGGAAAAGGACCAGCGGATCAGCTTAAGAGACCATATATTCAGAGAAGTGGCTGCAAACATGCTGATCCACCGTGAATTTTTAAATCTTTACCCGGCAAAATTTATTATTGAAACCCACCGGTTGTTTGCTGAAAACAGCAACAAGCCCCATGGACACGGATTGATCGATCCCGCAAATTTTTCTCCCTTTCCCAAAAACCCGGTTATGGCCCGTTTTTTCAAGGAAATAGGACGTGCGGATGAACTTGGTTCCGGGGTGAGAAATCTTTTTAAATACTGCCGGCATTATTCCGGGGGTAAGATACCTGAACTGATAGAGGAAGATATTTTTAAGTGCATCGTTCCCCTTAGCCCGCAAGTTACCGAGCAAGTTACCGAGCAAGTTGAAAAGAGCAAAAAAATCATTGAGTTTTGCAAGACCCCAAAGTCAGCTTCTGAAATAATGGACTTTCTGGGACTGAAGCATCGAGAACATTTTCGAGCAAAAATTATTCAGCCTTTATTGAAACAAGGTTTTTTGAAGCTGACAATTCCGGATAAACCAACAAGCTCAAAACAAAAATACTATTCAACCAAAGAGAAAAAATAAGATGAACAACACCGCAAAACATTACACTTCACCTGAAAAATATCTTTGAAAAGGGTGAATTAGAGGAAAAAGCAACTTGTAAGGATTTCTTAATAGTTCAAAAGCGTATCAGAGAGAAAAAGGATGGCTGATAAATTTCTTTATGAAAAACTGGAAATTGTGCTCTTAAGTAGATTTTTTAGGGCATTTTATAACTATCCTGGCTGTGTTCCCCACATAAGATTTTTATGATTGACCTCCGACCGGCAGCCGCACCACGAATTTGGCACCCTTTCCGCCGAAGTCTTCCAAGGTTAATGCGCCGCCATGTTTGCGGATGATTTCGTGGCACAGATACAGTCCCGGGCCGGTACCCTTACCGGTCGCTTTGATGTTAAAAAGGTTTAAAAATGTCCTGCCGGATTAAGGACGATATTCTGAGCCGGTGTCTGTGAATAATTTAATTGGGGCTGCTTTTGCCTTGACAGGCGGCCTATTTCGAAATATACTCCGAAATAGTTGGGCTAAAATGGAACGGTATCCTAAAATGAAATTTATTAAAAGAGTTCTGAATATGGATCTGCCGCCAAGACAATCGGCATTTCTATGGGGACCTAGAAAAACCGGTAAGTCAACCTATTTAAAGGCGGTTTTTCCTCACAGTCTGATTTACGACTTTCTTCAGACAGACGTGTTCCTTGAGTTTTCAAAGAATCCGTCTTTGCTGCGCGAACGACTGCTTGCCAAGGATGATTCGGTTTTGAAATATCCGGTAATACTGGATGAGGTCCAGAAGGTTCCTCAAATTCTTGATGAAGTACACTGGTTGATCGAAAATAAGGGACTGCGCTTTATTCTGTGCGGATCAAGTGCGCGCAAGCTGAAAAGAGGAAAAGCAAACTTACTGGGAGGTCGAGCATGGCGTTTTGAAATGTTTCCGCTTGTCTCGGCCGAGTTGGAGGACCTAAATCTATTGAGAGCCCTAAACCACGGCATGATACCGGCTCATTATCTGCAGGAAAACTATCAAAAATCTTTGAGGGGCTATACGCAAGATTATCTGAAAGAAGAAGTTTTTAACGAAGGGTTGACCCGTAACATCCCCGCTTTCTCCAGATTTTTTGATGCTATGGGATATTCCCACGGCCAGCTTACCAATTACTCAAATATCGCGCGCGAGGTCGGAGTAGACTCCAAAACCGTTAAAGAATATTACCAGATTTTAGTCGATACACTGTTGGGTACAATGTTAGAACCTTTCAAGAGAAGGCAGAGCCGGCAAGTTATCATCAGGGCTCCTAAATTTTATTTGTTCGATGTGGGTGTTGCCGGTGCCATAACTAAGCAGAAATTAACCGCAGAAAAGGGCGAGTGGTTCGGGAAAGCATTTGAACATTTTATCTTGATGGAAATATTAGCTTATAATTCGTACAACGAAGTGGACTTTGATATCAATTTCTGGAGGACGAAATCAGGTCTTGAGGTCGATTTCATACTTGGTGGCGGAGAGGTGGCCATTGAAACAAAAGGCTCGTCTCATGTACATAAAAGGGATTTGCGACCTTTGAATGCATTTATTGAGGAATATTCTCCCAGGAATGCTATTGTTGTCTGCAACGAAAGGGAAGAGAGGGTTTATCAAAATATCCGTATCCTGCCATGGAGAAAGTTCTTACGAGATTTATGGCAAGAAAAAATTATCCGCTGATTAAGCGGCACGCCCCTAAAAATATAAGTTTTTTCTCGTATCCGCACGGAAAAATATTTATTGATGAGTTAACGCGGATTATCTACAGCAAAACTCTCTAATGAAAATCCTTACAAGAATCAATTGTATGTCAATCTTTCAGAAATCGACGACGAGGATTTTGACGTCAGCGATGAAGACCAAAACAAGTTTAAGCAAAGTTTGTATGCAGGTTTTAGGTCTTATTTGGTTTCGGATTATTCGAGTAAGGTTCTATATGAGAAAATGCCTGATATCAGCCGGCGGGATAGCGATGACCTTGAATATTTCATTTCCTTTGGGGGTTACCGCGCCAACTTCGACAGGTTCGGCATCCGGAGCCTTACTATAGCCTGCACATATTGACGCCGCCAAAATTATCATTTCTTTTCCGCCGCCAGGTGGCATAAGAACTGTGGGTCCTGGAAAATTTTTTACTTTAATTAGGGTATCCGCAGACGGGTCATAACATTTTTTTATGTTTTCATTATCTTTCTGGGTTCTCCCAACAATTATTTTAGTGTTTTTGTTCAGGCGAAGATGTCGCCCATGCTTTAGAAGATGAAGTTCTTCTTCTGTATAGGAATCCTGGTGGTCAAAAAGATCCTTTAGCCGGGACGAATAGCTTTTATCTGTTAGCAGGCAGCCGCCCGCAGGAGAAGGATAGCTCGTAATTCCGAATTCTTCAGCAAGTTTTATCTGGGATTTTCGCGATCTTCCTGAAATGTCCAGCAACAGCTCCCTGTTTACCAGCCCTTGTTTTTCAGGTATGCTTATGGGCAGCGTTTTTGCACTTAAAGGGCGCAGTATGTAGCCATCGAAACCGGACTGCTTTTCCACATAACGAAGAGACTGCTTATTTTGGGACATGGGGCGCTGCCCGAGCACCTCGCCGCTGAAAAGAAAATCCAATGCATTTTTATTCATTATTTCACCGGCCAGCCTGAACATTAAAGCATGACAGTCCATGCAAGGGTTCATGTACTTTCCATAACCGCAATGAGGATTTTTCAGCATCTTTAGATAAACCGGGGTTATATTCCTGACCAACAACGGTATTCCGGTAAGGCTCGATGCCCGCCGAGCCTTTTCAGATGAAAAGAACGGTGTTTCAAAACTTACCCATTTAACGGTTATCCCCTGCTTTCGCAAAACCAGCGCGGACAGCATACTGTCGAGACCGCCCGAACAAAGACCCAAAGCGCGCACTTTTCTTGAAGATAAATTCATGCTATACGAAAATTCAAAAATAAATACACCGGAACTGAGAAATTACGTAAATATTTCCTAAAGAGTCAATAATGAAAAAAAACGATGCTGAAAAAAATAAAGACCGGATTGCTATAATCCGTAAAATACTAAAAGCCACCTTTCCGAATGTCAAGACCCGGTTACGTTACAGGAACCCTTTTGAACTGCTTGTGGCAACCATACTGTCCGCTCAGTGTACGGACAAACAGGTCAACAGCGTAACAAAAGATTTATTCAACAAACTGGAAACTCCCGAGGCTTTTGCCCACGCATCCACTGAGACTATTGAAAAACTTATTCGACCCACAGGTTTTTTTCGCAATAAAACCAAAAATATCAGAAAATGCTCTGCAAGTCTCATAGCAAAATACAAAGGTGAAGTGCCGCAAACATTGGATGAGTTGGTTAAACTTCCAGGGGTAGGACGCAAAACCGCCAATGTGGTTCTTGGCGCTGCATTTGGTATTCCGGGAATTGTTGTGGACACCCATGTAGCAAGGATTTCGAAAAGACTCTGGCTCACAGCAAACCATGACCCCGTAAAAATCGAGTTTGATCTGATGAAAATCATTCCAAAAAATGAGTGGAATGACTTTTGTTTACAACTTATTTACTTTGGAAGAGCTGTTTGCAAAGCGAGAAAGCCCGGCTGCTCCACATGTCCCCTTTATGATCTGTGTGATTTTACGGGTAAAACTTTCTGATCCGCTTAAAATTCCGTAACCGTTCATGGATTTTTTGAAATCCCAAATTACAAGCACCAAATTCCAAATAAATTCCAAATCTTAAGCATCAAATGCCCAACACCGTGCCAAAGGCAGGCAAAAATCTCAAATTAATCAAGTTTTAATTTGCCAATGGAAGCAAAATCCAAACAATCATCCACCATCACTTCCTATTCTAATCGTCCTGATGACTGTAGTCGGAAATCTGTTGAACAAGGTATTTAGCACGATCGGCCGCTTTGAGGATTTTTTTAAGGTTGTCTCTGATTCCGCTATCTTCAGGCACGTTGTACATACTCATCTCGGAGTACCCGATAATCGGGAAAAGCACGTTGTTTAATTCGTGTGCAACACCAGCTGCCAAAGTTCCAATTTTCTCCATCTTCCGGGCCTGTTGAAGCTTTTCTTTAAGCTTGACCTTCTCTTTTTCTGCTTCATCGATTCGTAATGCCATTTTTATCTGAGCAGTTATTTCAACTTCGTCCAAGGGTTTTTTTAGAAAAGTATCGGCTCCGGCCTCTATCCCTTTAACACGACTGATAGACTCCGATTTGATCTCCGTGATCATAATGATCGGGACATGCATAGTCTTTTCATCAGATTTCAGCATGTTACAGACCTTATATCCGTCCATTCCCGGTATTTCAATATCTAGCAAAATCGTACCGGGGGACTCATTCTTTGCTTTTTCTATTCCTTGGAAACCGGATTGGGCCGTTATCACCTGACAGTCAGAAATTAAATTGTTTAATAAGGTTGAAATAGCAATGAGATCATCCTCTTTATTGCTGATTAACAGTATTTTTGTCATAATTTTATATCTCGGAGTTTCTATAGTTAGCGTCCATCCATAAATGAGGATTGTGATAATCCTATTTTTCGAGACCTGTGGCCGAAACAAGTTCTCCCACAAAGCTCCCAAGCACGACTTTACTTTTTATTTTAACGGGCATTCGCCGTTTATCTGCGGTAACCCATACTTGGATTTTAGCATTTTTGCTTTTCTCAAATACACCGCCCACATGTTTTATCTCGGGTTCTATAAGAAATGTATCATATGTGCCGATTGCCAATTTAAGTGTTTCTCTTTTTATAACGAATGCCTTTCCGATTATACATTTTTTCCCATCCGTTACCGGGCGTTCAATAGTTAATTTTTCTTTGAGATCAAAAAGACGTATGTAATAAAAAGCGGATAACGGATCGAAAGATCCTTTGAGTACATCAATCGGTTCTCGGACATTTTTCATATTGGAATATCGAGCTTTGTTGTTATTCCAATTGAAGTACACAACCACATCTCTTTTGGTTTTCCCTTCGTGCTGTTTTTTTTTATACAGGATTGTGTGAGTCATTTCAATGTCTGTATAGGCTTCTATTCGATCTCGAACTTTATAAAAAAAATCGATAAATGAATTGGATTTGGCCGTCAACACAAAGTGGTATGCTTTAACACCATTTATGGTTGCTATAGGGAGAATCTCCAAAATGCCTTCCCCGGCCGGTACAACAGTCCATTTAAGCTGAAAGATCAGTTTTTCACCCGGATAAAAAGGAAAACTTTTTTCAACCGCTTCGATGTTTGTGTTTAAGATGAGAATCGTTACAATTGCCGGAATAATGAATATGATACGCAACAAAGCTGTTGTGCTTGAGTTATAACTATGTGGGAATACTGATTTCATCAGACGATCCTCAGAGACAAGCGGCCTATAATAAATCTGCAAACTCCGTATGAATAACATCAAACAATTCTTCACCTATGGCAAGTCCGATATCAATAAACTGGGGACCGTATTTTTTCCCGGTACCCGTACGGAATGTATGCTTTATTTTAGCAATCTTTTCCATGCCATCGGGATAAAGCTCCATAAATTTCACAACAGGAATTTTATAAAATGATGCCATTGTCCAAACAGTATCGCTAAAATTGTCAGGCCCCCACCGAAATTTGTCGGCATCATAGAGGCAGCCGGAAACAAGAGAACCTTGCAGGGTGTTTGATTTTACAGTATTTTTAAAGGCTTCATGGTTTCGAATGGCCAAACAAATATCCTCGATTTCGTCAGGATCAAAGGGATATTTTTTCAGAACTTTCCTGGCATATGCAGCTCCCCGGACCGCGTGATTTTCTTGTTTGCGCTTGATATCGTGGAGAAGAGCAGCACATTGGACAATAATGACTCTGCGATTTATAAAGTCATTGGAAGATCCGACAAGTTTGTTTTCAATGATCATCAAGGCGCCGGCATCCACGGCCACCTTTACTGCGTGCTCAAGGCCATGTCCAAAGTCATCTTTTAACTGCCGGGCAACAAAGGCCCTTAATTGGACAGTGAAAGGATTTGTTTCAAAATACTGACGGGACAACTCATTTGATAAAAAATGGTCTTGATAAAAGTCAGGGGAAGGATAACGGGAAACAATCTGGAGGGCTTTTTTACGAATACGAGCATATATAAGCTTCATATCTTCTGATATAATTTAATAAAATTAAATCAAGAAATCGTTTTGTTATTGATCTTAACAAGTTAGTTCGTTTTGCTGCAAAAAGACCATGCCTCAATAAATTTTGAAAATTTTTATTACGTTACCGGCAAAGAAAAAAGGTTGCCACAAACCTTCCATCTGCCATCTTCCTTTATAACATTAATGATTTCGTCAACCTCATGGATTGCCCCGATGTTGAATAATTTAGCGACAATTGTGTAAACAGGATTTATGGAAACTCTTATTTTGCCGGTTATTCGGATTTGCGCTTCATTATCTTTTTTAGATATTGTTTCAGTTTCTATATCATAAAGTTTATTTTTCATGAAATTTATGTCAAAACCCCTCTCTTTGGCCTCTTTGCCCGCAAGAAAGATATATTGGTCGACAACATCGACATCTTCAGATACCAGCCGTTTCTTGCAGATTTTTTTGGCCATGGATTTGTCGTGCTTAAAATATGCTTTGCTGAATTGAACAACCGCTTTGCTCGGGCTGTCTATACCGTCTGCAAAAGAAAAAAATAACTGGACTAAGAATCCGAGGACCAAAACCAGAATTATTCCGACGCTCCTGCTTAATCGTACCATTTTAATTCCTCCCTCTAACCATTCTTTGTTACAAATATTTATACCTAAAATCTGCATTAACTTTTTTCGAAAGAGATAAATTTGTTATCAATACAATGCGGTATCGAGACATTATTGTCAATATCCACACACCGATAACAGGCAAAATAAAAGGATAAAATCCAGATTAAATTTCGAAAAAAGTTAACCCTTCGGGAGCCTCGTCTCGACCGGATCTACTGCGTTATCAATCGATTGCAGTATTACAATACGGCTGCACGATTGATGTCTTGTATATCCGGCCGATACAAGGCTTGCAGAATTTAGGTTATATAAAAGTGTAATTAAAATCATGCAGATACCACGGAAAAAACTTTGAGACAAGGATTAATTAGATGGTCTTGAAAATTCAACCTTCTCCCACCATGGCGGGATGAGCGAAGCGAATTAACTTGATAGTATAGGAATTTCCTTTTTTAGAGCGGCGAAGCCGCGTTATATAGAATCGCGAAGCGATTGTATAACTTGTACTGTTGGGGTTGCGTTTTTTTGATAAATTGATATTTTTCTTTGACACCCAAACCAGTTTTCTTTATACTTCCAAACCGTCTGAAAAATTTTTGCACAATTTTGGTTGTTTCAGAGCAATTCTGTTTTCTCGTTTGGATTTGTAACTTGCAATGGAATATGAAGGTTCACAGAGGCAATCTAATCGGAAAAGGTTTATGTCCGGAAAGATAAAATCGCTGGGGCTTTGCCTCGGAGCGTCCACTGTTTCCATTGTTCAGGTAGAGCAGGAACAGAATCTTCATGAAGGAATCCTGACGCCAGAGAAAAAAACCCCGCGACTGGTCGAATATTCACTGCATCCCCACGAGGGAGACCCCAAACGGACACTGCTGTCGGCCCTCAAAAACCTCGACCTGAATTCATTTGACTGTATCGCGGCCACCGGTAGAAAATTCCGGAAGTTCGTAACACTTTCCTCAATACCCGAACCTGAAGCAGTGGAATACGCCTACCGGTTTGTCAAACCTCCGGACGTATCGTGTCCTGCTGTGGTTTCTGCGGGCGGCGAAACCTTTATGGTATATGTTCTAAACCGTATGGGACAGATATCCAACGTTCTGACCGGCAACAAATGTGCATCAGGAACCGGAGAATTTTTTCTTCAGCAACTGCGAAGAATGAATGTATCACTTAAAGAGGCCGCCCAGTGGGCCGTTTCCATAGAACCGCATCTCGTCTCCGGCCGTTGCTCGGTTTTCTGCAAATCTGACTGCACCCACGCTACCAACAAAGGAATTCCCAAAGCAAAAGTAACCGCAGGTCTTTGCCAGATGATGTCAAATAAAATTTTAGAGCTTTTAAAAAAGGTGGAAAGAAAAAACATTATGATCACTGGAGGAACGGCTCGCAACCATATGATGATCGAGCGTCTGCGTGAGGAGATTCCCGGTCTGATTGTTCCCCCGGAAGCACCTTATTTTGAAGCTCTGGGCGCCGCGCTCTGGGGCCTGGAACACGAAACCGCCAAATTTACCGGTATATCCGGGTTGTTTCGTACTGATGCTGCATCATTTGACACGCTTCCTCACTTGCAAAATTTTGAAGACATGGTGGAATTCAAAACCATTGAAAAAGGAAAAATCCGTCCGGGCGATACCTGCATACTCGGGCTCGACGTGGGTTCAACCACTACCAAGGCCATTCTTCTGAGAAAAGCGGACAACGCAATACTGGCAGATGTTTATCTGCGTACGAACGGCAATCCGGTTGGGGCTTCCCGGCAGTGCTATGATTCTATTTTTAATCAGATTGGCCAAGCGGTTGATCCTTCTAAAATATACATTGAGGGGCTGGGCGTCTGCGGCTCCGGTCGTCAGATTGCCGGTCTGCACGCTCTCACAGACGGTGTAATCAACGAGATCATCGCCCATGCAGCCGCTGCCGTATATTTTGATCCACAGGTGGACACTATTTTTGAAATCGGTGGACAGGACGCCAAATACACGTACATTACCAATGGGGTGGCTTCGGATTATGCCATGAACGAAGCGTGTTCCGCAGGTACCGGGTCGTTTTTGGAAGAATCCGCATTTGAGACCCTGGGTGTGGCAATGGAAGATATTGCAGATATCGCGCTCAAAGGACGTCATCCGCCCAACTTCAACGACCAGTGTGCCGCATTCATCGCTTCTGATATAAAAAATGCCATCCACGAGGGAGTCGAACATGAGGATATTGTGGCCGGACTGGTCTATTCCATCTGTATGAACTACTCAAACCGGGTCAAAGGGAACCGGCCGGTAGGAAAGAAGGTTTTCATG
>JAYEFV010000471.1:0-1931 GCA_034658755.1 Thermodesulfobacteriota bacterium
GTAAAGGAGTTCGAGCTCTTCAACAAAATAATCGACCGAATGAAACCTGACCTTATGACCCCAAAATTTGGGTGAACCGCAAAATGTGCATTTCCCCGGACAGCCCCGGGTCAAAGACAGATGTTGGTATTCAAAGTACTTTGCCGGAACCGGAAGCTGATCAAGATCTTGAATATACTCGGCAGGTTTTGTTCGGACAACTTTGCCGTCTTTTTTGAAAGCAATGCCTCTGATATTTCCTATATGTTCATATTCTTTTTTTTCGATGCATCTGATCAGATGTAAAAATGTGTATTCACCCTCGCCGATGACTACATAATCGATTTCCGGGAAATGGGTTAAAAAATGTTTCCATAAAAAGGTGGCGCTTACTCCGCCAAAAACAATTTTCACCTTAGGATTGATTTGTTTGGCAATTTTAGCAATCTCGATGCCTCCCCAACGGTTTGCCTGCAAAATAGAAAATCCTATGACATCCGGCTGTTTTTCAAGCAGGATTTCATTGATTTTTTCAGGGGTTTCATTGATTCTGCACCAGTTCAATATTTCGACATCGTAATGATTTTCTTTGAGTACTGCGCCCACGGAGTACATGCCGATGGGCGGCACCACCACATCTTCGGTGTTGACCCGTTCTTCAAGCCAGTATGGATAGATAAGTAATATTTTCATTTTTTGCTTTTATTAATAGCTTTTTATGGTAAAAATAGAATCGCGAAACGATTGTATAACTTGATAGTATAGGAATTTCCTTTTTTGGGACACAGATGAACACAGATTAACACAGATTAAAAAGTTTTTTAAATTATAAATAATAATATTATCTGTGTATATCTGCGAAAATCTGCGTCCTATTTAGCTATAATCTTTATCATAGTTTGGCAATAATTTAAATATAACATATAGAGGAGAATGCTTTATGTTTTTATCCATTATCGAAAAACGCAGAAGCATCCGTAAATATACTGGAAAACCCGTTGAGGCCGAAAAAATTGATGCCCTCATCGAGGCAGCGCTACGTTCCCCTTCATCAAGAGGGTTTAACCCCTGGGAGTTTGTGGTTGTTACGGACAAAGGTTTGCTCGAAAAACTTTCAAAGGCAAAACCGCACGGCGCATCATTTTTAAAAAATGCTCCCCTGGGAATCGTTGTCTGCGCAGATTCTGAAAAATGCGATGTATGGGTTGAGGATGCTTCCATCGCTTCCATCTTTATCCATCTGGCGGCAGGGTCCATTGGGCTTGGAAGCTGCTGGATCCAGATTAGAAAAAGAATGCATGATCAGACAACAACTGCACAGGCGTATATCCGCAGTATTTTAAATATTCCGAAAAATCTAAATGTGGAGTCGATTGTCGCCATCGGATACCCTGCTGAAAAAAAACCTCCCAACCGGAAGGAAGACCTGCAATATAAAAAAGTTCATTATGGTTTGTACGGCAACTAAACGTTTTGGAAATCCTACAATTCATTGAAAATAAAGGTATTTTTTAGGTTTCTATTTTTAACTCGGACATGGAATAATGATTTAAAGAAGATGACATTCCTCTATTTAATTCCCGTCAAGAGGAATTTTACAATAACCCAACTTTCCATTTTTTCTCTGAGCCGTAGACTCTCCTAGCCGGAGGCCCAGAACCCAATATTCTCTCCGAGCCGTAGGCACTACGAGCCGGAGGCCAGTGTTCCAATATTCCAATTGTGAGCGAAGCGAACGAACTTGTTTATTGACATAAAAGGAGATTCTAATTATTACAGTTAATACATTGAGTGACTCGACTAATTAAAACATCCTAAAATTTCTATCATGCTATAAACGGGAAAAATGATGAAAGACAGAACGGTTAAGGTGGGTCGGAATGATCCTTGCCCCTGCGGAAGCGGGCTTAAATATAAAAAATGCTGTCTCGGCAGATCAAAGTCGGAGTCTG
>JAYEFV010000472.1:0-1926 GCA_034658755.1 Thermodesulfobacteriota bacterium
GTTTTTTCAGTAATCAAGGGCCTCTTAATAATATCATACGGATTCATCCGAGCAGTCTCCCTTCAATACTCTTTATCGAAGACTCAAGCAAAACTACATTATTGTATTTAAGAATGTCATATACATTTAACCCTTCGACTCTCAACACTTTTATGTTGGGAACGTTCCTGGCTGAAAGTTCCATGTTTTTATCCTTTTTTTCGGTTATAATTAATGCATTTTTCGTGTTTAATGCATTCATAACCTTAACAAATTCCCTGGTCTTAATTTTATCAAGTTCAAACTCGTCAAGCACAACAAGTTTCTCTTCCTTTAATTTACTGCTCAATGCCATTTTAAGAGCCAGCCTTCTGACTTTTTTGGGAACTTTGTATGCATAGGATCGGGGATCAGGACCAAAAGTAGAGCCGCCACCTCTTAAAAGTGGTGATTTAATATCCCCTCTACGAGCACGTCCGGTTCCTTTCTGTCTAAAAAGTTTTCTGCCGCTACCTTTGACATCACTTCGATGTTTTACTGCCGCAGAACCGGAACGTCTTCTTGCAAGTTGCATGGTCACAACTTCATGCAATATACTCCCTTTAACGGGTATATTGAAAATGGCGTCCACAAGATCGATCTGTGAAACCTTTTGTGCTTTACTATTTATTACGTTTACAACCGCCATAACACCGTCTCAATAATTCTATTTTACAAATTTGGGCTTTTTGATTTCAACCAAACCATGCCCGGAACCCGGAACAGCACCTTTTATTAGCATAAGGTTTTGTTCCAACCTGATATCGACAATTTCCAGATTTCGAACTGTTTTACGGGTGTTCCCATACTGGCCGGGCATTTTCTTACCTCTGATAACTTTTGCAGGCCAGGCACTGCAACCGATGGACCCGGGAATTCTATGGCTGCGACTCCCATGGGTTTTCCTTCCGCCATGAAAGCCGTGACGCTTAATCACACCGGCAAACCCCCGTCCTTTGGTCGTACCGGCAACATCAATACGTTCTCCGACAGTGAATAAATCCAGACTTACTGTCTGGCCAAGTTTGTATTCACCGGGATCATCCACAGGGACTTCACGCAGAAATTCAAAACACCCTGCCCCGCTTTTTTTAAGATGCCCCTGCATCGGTTTATTGATACGAGATTTTTTTCTCTCGCCAAAACCTAACTGGATTGCATCATATCCATCAGAAGACATCGCCTTTATCTGGGTAACCACACACGGACCGACTTGAACCACCGTTACCGGTATGTATTTACCCTCAGATGTAAACAGTGCTGTCATTCCTAATTTTTTACCTATCAGCGCTCGACACATTACTTTCTTTCTATCCTTTTTGATGAATTCATAAAAAATAGAATCCACACCCTTTTATCAATCTTTTTTGGCTATCACCCCATACATCTTAAAAATTTCTATCCCGCCATATAGCGGGATTAACAAAGTAAACAAAGTTCATACTACAGTTTTATCTCTACATCTACACCCGGAGAAAGATCTAGTTTCATCAAAGCATCAACGGTTTGCTGAGTCGGCTCAAGAATATCCAGAAGCCGTTTATGTGTTCTTATTTCAAACTGTTCTCTAGACTTTTTGTCAACATGGGGAGATCGCAGAACACAATACTTGTTGATTCTTGTTGGAAGAGGTATCGGCCCGACAACTTTTGCTCCTGTTTTATTGGCCGTATCTACAATGTCTCCTACGGATTGATCCAGAAGCTTATGATCATATGCCTTGAGCCTGATCCTGATTTTAGTATTCATTATCATTATGCTAATCTTTCTCTTTATTCGATAATTTCGCTCACAACGCCTGCGCCGACAGTCCGTCCGCCTTCCCTGATGGCAAACCTTAATTCTTTTTCCATGGCTATGGGCGTTATAAGCTCTGCCGTAATCGTTACATTGTCACCGGGCATTATC
>JAYEFV010000473.1:0-1919 GCA_034658755.1 Thermodesulfobacteriota bacterium
AAAACCGCTTTAGCGCCATGGATGTCTGGGTGGCACCGGTGATGGCATCAACCTGGTTATCCGGCTTTGCTCCGGTTGCACGTCCGATGATCACCCTGTCCGAAAGATCTTTGTTCCAGGCGATGCGGACGCCTTTGAACTGGTCCGTAAACCATTTTTCCTCAATACGGGCGCCTAATCCGGGTGTTTCTTTTTGATCAAAAAATTGAATGTTTATGATTTTTTCAAGATCCTGCGTTAATACAATAATCCCGTCGATGCGATCCCAGAATCCCATGCCGTTGAAATCAAAGCCGATTGCCGGGTTTTCTGGATCAATTCGTCTATAAACATTTCTGATGCGGTTGCCGTCCGTTATGCCCTTTATCTCTATATGTTTTGAAAGGGTCTCGGCATAAGCTTTTGCACTTTCGTCCGAAACCCGGAGTAAAAACGCCCGGCATATGATGCGGTTTCTATGAAATCTTTTATTCTTTTCCAGCATATCTTGGGTGGCGTTATGCACAACCGATACACCGGTGCCAAACACCACACAAATCACAATCATGAAGCCGATGATATATGCCGCGCTTTTTTTATTCATGACGCGGACCCTTGTTTTTTGTAAACCTGGTATCGTTTAATCCACAGGTCCAGGGAAGGTGCCAGCATATTCCCTAAAAGGATGGAAAAACCAACCCCTCCGGCAAACACGGCCTTATATCGAAATAGAACAATCATCATGCCGATAAAAATGGCGTATATCCACTGTGAAGTTTTAGTGTTAGGCGCTGAAACAGGATCGGTCACCATAAAGGCTGCTGCATAAAGCAAAGCGCCCGAAAACAACGTAAAGCAAACCGGAGGAACATCATTTAAACCCAAAATGTGCCTTAATATGACATTCAGGACCACGGCTCCGATAATTGTACCCAGAAACAGGCGGTACTGTGCAGTTTTCGTATATAAAAGATAAAAACAGGAGAGCAAAATCAAAATAGAACAGACCTCGCCGGCAGAGCCTGCGGTCAGCACGTATCCATGACCTTCATGGGTGAACACCCCGCCGATATTTCCGGAGGCCAGATTGACCAGATCCGTGACAAAGCCATAATCTCGTCTCGCCCACATGGGGGTGGCTGCGCTGACGGCATCAACCACGGTAATATTTCCGGCTTGAAGATAAGATGGGACCTTTTCTAACCCCGCAAAACTCCAGTGGGCAAATCCGCCGGGGAAACCCCGAAAAACGGGTACAAATTGGGAGGTTAGCTCAATCGGAAAGCAAACATAGACAAAGGCTCTGCCCACAATCGCCGGATTAAATACGTTTTTTCCAAATCCGCCAAAAACTTCTTTGCCGAACAGGATGGCCACTATGGCGCCCACCGCTGCAATCCAAAACGGGGTGGTCGGCGGAAGCGATAATCCGTATAAGCTAGCGGTTACAAAACAGGCATAAGTAATTTTGCCGTTTCTTTGGGAAGCCATAATCCATTCGGTTATAAACGCAAAAACAAAAGAAACGGCGACCAGTATCAGGATTCGCCAACCAAAAAAATAAATCCCGACCAAAAGTATCGGCATCAGCGCATAAAGCATGCGCACCATGATGGGCTGTTTTTGGAGATCGGGTTTTTTCATTGTTGTTATTGATTATGCTTCAGTGCTTTTCCCGGTTTTCTGCCAAGCTGAGCACACTGCTCTGATTGTTCAGGTATCAGCGCTGTTTTTACTTCAATCAAATGATAATGACAAGAATTTGCTTTTTTTGAGTTAGGTCTTGAGTCAGGTCTATTAAATAACAAGACTTGTGGTTTTGCTCCTGTGGTATAATAAAATAAGATAGAGGCTTATGAATAAAAGGTCTCTATGCTTAGATGACAACATTTATTCAAGCATTGTCATCATTAAAAGTCAACCTTCGGGTTTTGCTCTAA
>JAYEFV010000474.1:0-8132 GCA_034658755.1 Thermodesulfobacteriota bacterium
CATTGAATTGCTGATTATTAACAAATAAATATATTGTTTAAAATTCAAATACACTTAGACATCAATAACGTCTAAGTATATTTGAATAACAAAAGGTGACTCATGAAAAAGAGCAAAAAAGAACAAATGAATGATATTCTTACCAAGCTTGAAGATGTTCAAAATAGCCAAGAAGCATTAATTGTAAAAATTGCAACCATTCAAATAGAACTGCTTGAAGTACCAAACGAAGAGTTAGAAAAAATGATAGTTGAAGCTCATTCCAACGCAACAATTAATACAGAACTAATTAAAAGAGCTATGGAAAATTATAAGATGGCAATTAACTCACTAGAATAGCTGATTTAAAGAGGTAACCACTTAGATTTACGTTGGAAAATAAGCCAAGAAGGTGGTTAACAATGGCTATAAAGAAAAAACTATCTGATCTTCAGGGTGTTTGGTTGTTGCTTACGAAGAAGGGCTTCAATTGGGCAAAGTGTATGATATTTATATCGAAAAAGAGGCTAAACAGATTATGGGCATCTCTTTTAAAGGCGGATTGTTAGGTCTCGAAAAAGAATCATTCGTCAGTTTCGAAAATATCCGTAATTGGGTAAGGACGTTGTAATCATCTCTAATGAAACAGTGGTCAAGCCGCTGCCCGAAAAACTTAAAGAAAGCGGTTTAAAAGAGATGAAAGGATTCAAGGTTACGACACATGATGGTGAACACATTGGTGAACTGATTGATCTGAATGTAATCAAAGATGACGGTAAAATAACGGAACTCATAATGGATGAAGGCAAAATGCTTGAAATTAAAGTGGATGATATTACCATCGGACCGGATGTAATCATGGTTCCTGTAAATTATGCTGCTTGTGTTAAAGACATCGAAGAGGAAAAGAGTGGATTACTGGCGCGTATACCCGGCAGCGAGACAGTCAAAGATACAGTCAAAGGGACAGTTGAAAAGGTAAGTGATACTATCGGGCGAGTGCTGAAGAAGGATAAACCGGAAGAATAACCGCAGGAATAGTTAAATAATGAGAAGAAATATCATCATTCTGAATTTGTTTTTGGTAGTAATGGTATTGTTGTTTAATGGTTGCCATCCTGATAAACAGTTAAGTGCCGAGGAGTATCTTAAACAAGGTATTTATTTTGAAAAATCCGGGCAATACAATAATGCGGTCAGAAACTATACAAAAGCACTTGAAATCAACCCGCGCAACTCCAAAGCCTATGAAAAACGAGGGGCGGTCTGGAGTAAAAAGAAAGACTATGATAAAGCCATCGCTGATTTTACCGAGGCCATAAAGATAAATCCACATTATGCTGATACTTACAACAACAGAGGAATTGCCTGGAGCAAAAAAGAAGATTATGATCAGGCCATTTCTGAGTTTAACAAAGCTATTGCAATAAACTCACGCTATGCCGATGCTTATAACAACCGAGGGGTTGTCTTGGCCAGAAAAGGCGATTATAAGCAGGCTATTGATGATTTTACCAAAGCCATAAAAATAGATCCTTTTTACGCTGATGCTTACTATAATCGAGGGATTACCTGGGCCGACAAGGCAGAGCTTCAACGAGCCCTGGCCGACATTGAAAAAGCGGTTAAACTAAAACCAAACAATAAATGGTATAAAGCAGCAAAGGCTTTATTAGAAGCCGAGGCCAAAAAGAAAAAAAACAGTAAAGGTAACACACAATAGGCGAACAGGATGACAAGGAATACACTTCGATACGCTCTCAAATTGTCCGGGATCAAAAAGACCTTTGGGTCTGTATCCTTGACCAGACGACTCATGAAAAGAATGATTTTCCACACGTTGATCGGAATGAGGCTTGCGGTTCTGTTGACCGTTGGATTGATGACCTTTTCTTTTTGTGCAGACCTTGCGTTGGGGGCAAAGCCCATTAAAGAGCTCTTCGACGATGATCCTACGTTGCGTCAGCAGACCTACCAGAACTGGGCAAAGGAAATCGAGGCACAATTACAGCAGGCCCAAGGTGCTGAAGAGAAAAAACTAATGTTGCTCCAAAAACAGTTTCTCGAAAGGCTTAAAGAGATTTCTGACAGCCCTGGGGAGACTAATGCCGGTGAATTACCTGAAGTAGTCGCAGACCAGTCTTATTTGACATGGCAAAACTGGGTCCTCTATCTAAATCGCTTCGTTGGAATGATCAGGCAGGAGACAAAGACCAGAGAGGAGATCAAAGAAGCTGAGATACAATTGAAAGATATGGAAAAGGAACTTTCGGCCCTGTCGCCCGAGCAACCGTACACGATGATGGTGCAGCTCCAACATGCCTATCAAATGCGCAAACTTAGGCTTACGGAGGCAATAGCCCGGCAAATGTCCGAACAGCTTGAATCTACGAGAAAAGCTTTTCCAGATATTATCCGTCGAGTGCGGATCGATCCGAGTACCAACGAAAAAATCAGATCCGAACTGGAGATGGCCAAAAAAAAATTGTCCGGGCTGGAGGAAGAAAACAAAATCATTGCCAGGTTTGTTGCACTTGAGCAGCAGGAAATCCCTGTGCCCCTTGATTCGGAAGACCCGTCGTCCAAAGTTCGGCAGCTACTGAAACGATACAACGCATTAAAGCTGTACAAGATACAAATTAATAAGTTTGTAAGGGAGAGCTTGACCCTTGCGCAACGGCTTGCCGTTTTGGAGAACAACAACAATCTGCTATGGATCCGGCTCCTGGGAAATCGGACCTCTCCCAACTCTTTGCTAGTGCCAAACGAGAACAACATCAAGGAAACCGATCAAATTAGGGATGACCACAAGAAACTTTTAATCACCTTGCGCCAGATCAAATCGGAGCTGTTCGCCTTTAAGGCTGAATCCCTGCCTACCGGTCCAAAAGCTACAGATCTATACGAGGATCTTGCCGGCAGCGCTGATAATATTGCAGTCGAAGTAACGGCCAACGACAAAAAGGCCGCCCTTCTTGAAGAAAAGAGCAAACTCTTCCTCCGTGCGGTCACCATCAAGCAATCCGTTTTTAGCTCGGTGATTACTCGAACCTTCGACACCCTGGGAGTACTCTGGAAAAAGACCGGTGAGTTCTTTCGATACCCGGTGCTTGGCTCCGGCCGACCGGGGTTGTCCATCGGCGATGTCCTGCGGATCATTCTCATCCTATCCTTGGGAGCGCTTATCCACAGGTTCTATGGTCAAACTACAAAACTGATCAAAAGCCTTTCCGGATGGCAGAGAGAAGGAAAAACCGAGAAAAAGCGTCTGTCGCCGGAGTTATCTGCTGAAGGATGGCGGAACTTGAGATGGGATTCACTGAATCTTCGACGCCGGGTAAAATTCGATGCATGGTTTCCCCACATCCCACTAGGGATCACGGTGGGCTTGTTCGGCCTTCTCGTGCTGTGGCGTGTCTACGGAAATGTTTTTGGCGTAGTTAAAAGTCTGAGCTCGATTCAGGCACTGCCCAGATCGATGTTCTTCACGACAATGGAAAAGCTTTCTGAAACGGCCGGCGGAATAATGCTAATTTTGATGTCCATTGGACTCATGCGGCGATCGCGCTTTATTTGGTTTGTCACTTTGTTGTTGAGTGTGGCGATGGCCGTTGCAGCCTATTTCCGACCGTATTCGCACTATTTAATGTGGGCCAGCCTATCTCTTCTGGCATTTCTTTTAATTTTTAAACGACACTTCAAACAGGTCAGCATTGCAGTAGGAAGTCTCTTTGCCCTATGCAGCGTATTGGTGTTTCTGGTTTACGGTATATTTGGAAGCTACATTCTTGGTCAGGAGTTCAATCCGCCAATCGATGATTTCGCATCTTCCCTTTATTTCACCATCGTTACCATGTCCACCGTTGGCTACGGCGAAATCACACCTCGGACACTGGAGGCGCGCTTGTTTGTCGTTAGCCTTATCATTCTTGGAATCATGGTTTTCGCCACCTCCATTACCACGGTTATTGCCCCTTTGATCGGAAGCCGGCTGCGCCGAATCATGGAAAGCAAAGGAGAAAAAATGGAACGAAAGGATCACATCATATTGACCGGAAATACGCCCCTTGCGCACAACACCTTCGAAGAACTCAAGAAGCGTGACATTCCCATTACGGTTATAGTACCCACTGAGGCTGGCGAGGAAGCCTTCTTGGACGCCGATGTCATTATCGGTGATCCCACTGCCGTGAAGGTGTTGCGTCTGGCAGGATTAGAAAAGGCACAGGCTGTAATGGCGCTGGGCAACGATGACTCGGAAAATGCCTTTGTCGTGCTCGCCGCAAAGGAGGTGGAAGGGACGGCTAAAGCCATCTGTGCGGTGAACGATTCCAAAAACATTAACAAGGTCCGGCGTGTGCGTCCAGACATGCTTATCGCACCACAGGTATTAGGCGGAGAGTTGCTGGCCATGGCCATGAGCGGTGAAACACCGGATCTCGAAATTCTCATGAAGCGCATGTTCAATCATGAGTGATCTGTAAATTTCGTCTCTTGTGATAGCTTCTTTTATTGATAACATATTAGCCAACTTTGACGTTCTCGTAAAAAGTCAGGAATTCGCTTTTGTCGTCATTCCGTCCCGGATCGGGGTCCGGGATGACGGCCAAGCCGGAATCCAGCAAATTCAATTACTTCTGGATGCCGGATCAAGTCCGGCATGACGGTTTTGGGACTTTTTACGAAGCCATCAACTTTAGCCCGTGGCCAAAAATCTTGGCCCAAAGTTGAAAACAAAAATTTGCCGAAAATGCTCTGGCTATTCCAACGATCATCCCGTTAGGGATAGCATTGACCGAAAAATTCTGTAAATTTATTTATGATATTTATGAGTTATTTAGGTAAAAACTTACCAAAACAAGAAAGGAGACCGCCATGCTGATGAGAAAAAACATTTTTAATATTATTGTAACTATTTAGATTTCGGGGTTAAAGAAGGCTTGAATTATTTCTTTTTGTTGACATTAAAACAATTCGGATAGTATTTAAAATGAGAAAGGGAGAACAACGAATGCTCATTGTGGGAGAAAAAATCAACACGAGCCGGAAGCGTATTGCTGAAGCGGTGGAAAAACGAGATGCTTCATTCATCGGCAAGGTTGCCCAAAGCCAGGCAGAAGCAGGCGCCCATTACATTGACGTAAATGCCGGAACTTTTTTGGAAAAAGAAGCCGATTGCCTGTGCTGGCTGGTAGAAGCCGTTCAATCTGCTGTGGATCTTCCGCTTTGCCTGGACAGTCCGAATCCGGATGCCCTAATCGCGGCCATTAAATACCACAACGGCGAGCCAATGATCAATTCTATTTCCTTAGAGAAAGACCGTTTTTCTTCTCTTCTTCCCGTGGTCGCCAGTCATTCCTGCTGTGTTGTTGCACTATGTATGGCTGAAACTTCAATGCCTGCTACCGTGGAAGAGAGAGTGCAAGTCGGATCAGAGCTTATACATAAACTTACCGGCCAAGGAATTCCCATAGAGAAGATTTACGTGGACCCACTGGTGCAGCCTGTTTCAGTTGATATCCGCATGGGCAATGCCACATTAGAAGCCATCCGTAACATCATGAACAATTTTCCGGGGGTGAACACCATCTGTGGTCTTTCCAATGTCTCATTCGGCCTTCCGTCGCGCCGTCTCATCAATCAAAACTTTCTGGCTCTTTGTATGGCTTACAGCCTGTCTGCCGCCATTTTAGACCCCTGCGACAGGGAACTGATGTCAACACTACTTGCCATTGAGATGCTTCTCGGTCGCGACGAATATTGCGAAAATTTTATAGACGCATATCAAAACGGCCGGTTAACCATGGGATGAAGCCCTGATCGAGGAGTATGGAGGGTCAGACGTCGATGAGTAATTTTTCAAAAGCGTTTGAGAAATTAAAAATAAAGCTCCCCGCAGTAAGCTGCGGGGTATCAAAGCAGAATTGCGCCGTAGCCCATTCCAACGTTGAAATAATATAGCGGAATTAACCCGCCTTCGCTCTGATGAGCTTCGGCGCGGTTCACCTCGCCTTTCATCCCTGCAGCAAGGTGCAGGGTATTCAGGCGAAGGCGAATAAAAAACTTGCCCACTGACAATAAAATGTAAAATCCTATCACAAGGGGGAGATGACCATGAGTGACATTAAGGCATTAAATGAAGCAGTAATAAAGGGCGACATTCAAACAGCTATGGCGCTAACCCAGAATGCAATGGATGCTGGCAGTAAGGCTCAGGAGGTTCTTGATCAAGGCCTTATTGCTGCAATGGATCAGGTTGGCGAAAAATTTGCAAAAGGAGAAATGTTTGTTCCGCAAATGTTGCGTTCCGCCAAAGCCATGCAAGAATGCGTGAAACTGATCAAACCACAGTTTCAGGAGGGAGATCTTACGTCCAAGGGAAAAGTGGTTATCGGCACCGTAAAGGGAGATTTGCATGATATCGGGAAAAACCTGGTTGCCATGATGATGGAGGGTGCGGGATTTACCATCACAGATCTGGGTGTTGACGTTTCAGCGGATACGTTTGTAAAAAAAGTGCAGGAGGATGAACCCGATATACTGGCCATGTCGGCGTTACTGTCCACAACCATGCCGGGTATGCGAGAAACTATAGATGCACTCCGGAAAGCCGGGCTTAAGGACAACGTCATGGTGATGATTGGCGGTGCACCGGTTACGGCCAATTTTGCCAACGAAATCAATGCAGATGGTTATGCGCCTGATGCGGGATCTGCGGTGATCGAAGCTAAAAAGGTACTCGGCATTTCCTGAGTAAAAAACCTGGCCCAAAGAACCAGGCTCTGGTTATCCCCAGAGGGGATTTGCCTTGTTGGCAGTTCATTGACTTATTGAAATCCCAAATATCAAATTACAAACAATTTCCAATGACCGAAATTTGAAATAACAAACAAAAGAATAAAAAAAATGGCTTTGGCCCTTGTTTGGAATTTGGAATTTGTGATTTATTTGAAATTTGGTGCTTGGAATTTGTGATTTTAGACACAAAACTCCAAGGCAGAACCATCTATCTATGACCTGGCCCAAAGGACCAGGTTTTTCAGGGCAAAATATATAAGGAGCTAACCATGAAACCTCTGGAGATTCCCACATTTCAACCGAGGCTTAAGGTCTTAAACCGTGATCAGGCTCTGGCGATCCATGCTGCGGCCCTCGAGATTCTCGATAAAACGGGCTTCAGGATGGAGCACCCCGTCGCCATGGAAATGCTTGTAGATGCCGGTTGCCGGATTTTAAACAATAATTGGTTGCGGATGCCGTCTTACCTTGTTGAAGAAGCTCTAAGATCAGCCCCGACGCAAATAACGCTTTATGACCAGAAAGGGAACAAAACAATGCCTCTTGCCAATGGCAACCCTTTTTATGGAACAGGTTCGGATGCTACATTCACCCTGGATCTGGAAACCGGAGACCGCCGGCGTGCGGTCAAAAAAGACGTCGAAAACTTTGCCAGGCTTGTGGACGGGCTTGAAAACATGGCTTTTGCCATGTCAATGGGTAACCCTGATGATGTGCCTATTGATAATATCTATGTGTATGTTTTTGCCGAGATGGTTAAAAACACCAACAAACCCATTGTGTTCATCGCGGACAGCGGTAAAGACATCGCCAAAATATATGATATTGCATGTCAGGTGGCCGGAAGCGAAGATGCGCTTCAAAGAAAGCCGTTCCTTCTAAATTATTCGGAGGCCATCAGCCCCCTGCGTTTTCCTGAAAACGTCATGGAACGGCTTATGTTCTGCGCTGAAAAAAAGATTCCCGTCTGCTTTCCGTCCGGTTCAAACGCGGGCGGCGGTGCACCGGTCACCCTTGCCGGCGCCATGGCGCTGGGAATCGCTGAGAATTTGGTGGGGCTCGTCGTTCACCAGTTGGTCGGTAAAGGATCGCCGTTTCTCTTCGGTCCCAACGTCAGCACCCTGGATATGAAGTCCAGCGTAGTTTCGTATGGTTGTCCGGAGTGGAGTCTTACTCAGGCCGCACTTGCGGATATGCGTGACGAGATATACGGCCTGCCCATATGGGCGTTTGCCGGCGCTTCGGATGCAAAGGTCATGGATGCCCAGGCAGGAGCGGAAGCCATGTTTTCCATCATTACCGCCCTTTTGTCTCGTTCTAACCTGATCCACGATGTTGGTTTTCTGGAATACGGA
>JAYEFV010000475.1:0-8103 GCA_034658755.1 Thermodesulfobacteriota bacterium
ATACCCATGGATATATCGAGGGTTTTCACGGATCCTTGATGCGCAAGAGATCGGTACAGATCGAGTAAAAAATCACTCTATTTAGGTTTTATTTAATCCCGACGTTAGTCTCAAATTATTTTTTATTTCCGATGGTTATTTTTTCCTTAATATTAAACTTTTTTACATATATATAAATCTATTAATTGGCAAGGAAAAATATCTGTTATGTGGCAAAAAAAATATCCGTTTAAAAATTTTACAAAAAAATGTGTCCGGACTGAAAAATCAGCTCACGGACACATGAAATAATTTAAAAGCCGTATTAAATTTTACAGTTTTGAAACAAGCTCTGCCGTAACCTCTTTTACGCTCGGTGCGCCGTCCAGCGTAATGTATTTCATTGAACCTTCTTTGGCGGCAAGGTCTTTGAAATAGTAGGATGATGCAAGGGTTCCGGTATCGGTGTCATAATATATACCGTGGCGTTTGTTGATTGCATCCTCATCCTGGTCATCGTCTCTGGTCTTTAAATCACCGCCGCAAACACGGCATTTATCCCCGTCAGGTTTGATGGCATCAATATAGATGTTATTGGGATGGTTATTATCATTGACACAGAGTCTGCGCCCCATGATCCTGTTTTTTGCAATTTCGCGGTCCAGAATTATTTCCACGACAATATCAAGGCCCATGCCGGCCTCTTTGAGTGATTCATCAAGTTTGATCGCCTGGTTCTTGTTTCTCGGAAACCCGTCCAGAAGCCAGCCGTTTTTACAATCATCTTGTTTGAGGCGGTCGAGTATCATCGGGATGGTAATCTCATCCGGTACCAGATCACCCTTGTCGATATATTCCTTGGCTTTTGTGCCGAGTTCGGTCCCCTTTGAGATATTATCACGAAAAATAGCTCCGGACTCAATGTGAGGGGTATTATATTTATCCTTTAAAATGGCGCCCTGGGTTCCTTTGCCGCTACCGTTTGGCCCAAAAAACAAAATGTTCATGTTCGATCTCCTTTCATCATTGGTTTATGATCTATAATCTCGAAACCTTTTAACATATCATTATTCTCGGCTTTACTATATAACTGTCGCAGCATTGTCAAGGGTTATCCTTTCATAACAAAACGCTCAATTTAGTTAAAAATTGTTTCATTGATAATAATTTTTCTGATACAATTAACTGTTTTCAAAGAACGATACGGTTACCGGATCTCGGATTTTTCTTCAATTAATGCTGCCAAAAACGTTGCGGAACATATCGTGATACTATTACAACTGCAAGCAATAAGTAAGAAATTCAACGATTTTAATGCGCTGAACAGAATCGATTTTTCTATCAACCAAGGAGAGATCGTCGGACTGGTGGGACCCAACGGCGCCGGAAAAACAACTTTGTTCAATATTATCAGCGGCCGTTTAAAACCCAGCAGCGGCAACATCCTGTTTGAGGGTAAGAAGATTAACGGTTTCAAACCTCACCGTATCTGCCGCTTGGGAATCAGCAGAACTTTTCAGTCGTCACGACCGTTTATTAAAATGAACGCCTTGAACAATATACTGGTTGGACACCTCTTTGGCAAAGGCTTTCGTCTTCGCACCCGCCCTGAAGATGTGCAAATGGCGCGGGAACTCCTGGAAGTTGTCGGTATTCCTCATAAAGCCGAAACTCTTGCCGAGGATCTTACGCTCAGTGAAAAACGCCGGCTCGATCTGGCCCGTGCGCTTGCCACCCGTCCGAAGCTCCTGCTTTTGGACGAAGTGGCTGCGGGATTCAGCCCTGTTTTGGTAAAACAGGCAGTCCAATTGATTAACCGGGTTCGCGGGCGGGGGGTAACCCTTTTGATTATTGATCACTTTTTAACCTTAAGTTTAAAAGTTTCAGACCGTATGCTGGTCCTTGATCACGGAGAAAAGATTGCAGAGGGTCCACCCAACAAGATCATGAAAAACCGGGAGGTGGGCCGTGCATACCTGGGCCTGCAACACCAAAAAACTTGAAGGGCGCCAGAGAACAGGAGTCAAAGGTCTCAACTGGGGTGATGAAAATCGCCGTGTATACAGATGGAACTTTAATCCCATTTTTGTTCCATATCTTAAGGTTTCAGGTTTCAGGTGTCAGGAATGATGAACAGAGGCGCTGGCACCTGAAACCTGACACCTGAAACCAAGCATACGGGAAGGAATAAATATGGGATATTTTTTAAAGCCATATTATGGGCAATTTTAATCATCCCAGGTCTCAACCCTTAACCCCTGAGAAAGGCTGATTATGGATAATCTCAAACCACTCCTGAAGGTCTGCAATCTGAATGTGTATTATAAGGACATCCGAGTGTTAAAACAGGTTAATATGACAGTGTGTGCCGGACAGATCGTTTCTATTGTAGGTCCCAACGGTTCCGGCAAGACCACAGTTATGAAAGCGATTGCCGGTATACTGCGCCCGATCCAGGGAGTTATCAGCTATCAACATGAGCCTATTCAGACGCTACCGGCACATGAAGTGGTTCGCCGGGGTCTGGTTTATGTACCCGAAGGCATGAATGTCTTTCCTCTTATGAGTGTGCTGGAAAATCTGGAAGTGGGCGCCTATACCGCCAGAAAAAAAAAGAAGAATTGGCTATCTTTTATATTTGAAATCTTCCCTGTCCTGGCGGATAAACGCCGGAACATGGCAGGAACTTTGAGCGGGGGGCAAAAAAGAATGTTGACGATTGCCCGCGGGCTGATGAGTGATCCCCACCTTCTCCTCCTGGACGATCCTTTCCTGGGTCTGGCCCCAAAAGATGTGAACCGTCTCTGCAATACTCTGAAGCTGATCCATGATCACGGAATTACCCTTTTTTTGGCCGGTCAGCATGTACGCCGAATATTAAGGGTGGCTACCAAAGCGTTTCTTATCGAAGAAGGAAAAATCACCCTTGTTGGAACCGGCGAGCAGCTCCTGGGTCACCCCCACTTCCGGAAAATTCTTCTTGGGGTTAAAGCTGAGTCAAAACTTGAAGTCGTATGATCCATGTCAACCGTAACCCAATACAGGGCCACGTCATTTAAACAGGTAATTGCTTGGAATAAATAAAGTTACTGGCTTATAAAAATCATGAAAATTCCAAGCACCAAAATACAAATCTCAAATAAATATCAATGACCGAAATTCAAAATTCAAAACAGATGGAATGACGGCGAGACATCCAATAAGTGATTGAAATGTTTTGGTCATTGGAATTTGTAATTTTGATATTGTTTGTAATTTGAGTATTGTGATTTGTGATTTTAGTGCCGTATCCGGGAAAGCAAATCGCTTCTATCTGAATCAGTTAGAGTTGACTTTGACGTTTCCCTGGAACCCGGTAAAAAGCCTATTGACTTATTGTAATAAAATTGAAATATTATTCATTTTATAATTTTTATTCGTTTTATGATTGTTGGAGGAAAACCATGAGTGAAGAATTAAAGGTAGGCATGACTCACCAAATAGAGAGGGAAACAACGGAGGAAATGTCAGCACAAAAAGTCTATCCCCATGTGCCGAATGTATATGCAACACGAGCCATGGTGGGCCATATTGAGGAAGTTTGTGCAGATCTGGTTCTTCCTCACCTGGGTGAAGGCGAGCAAACTGTCGGAATCGGAATGAAATTCAAACACATGGCAGCTACTCCCCTGGGTATGAAAGTTCGGTTCAACGCCAGCTTAACCGAGGTGGATGGCAGCAAACTTACCTTTAAAGTGGAAGGTTTTGATGAAGTGGACAAGATCGGCGAGGCAATCCACCAGCGTTTTATCATCAATGCCGAAAAGTTCAACAGCCAGATGGCAAAAAAGGCAGGGATATAGAGGGTAAGCCATGGTGGCAAAAGATTCCGTAAATCAGTTAAGTGCCATTTTAAGACCCAAAAGCATCGCAGTTATCGGGGCATCCACCAGCCCGGACAAACTGGGTCATGAAATTATGAAAAACATTCTGGACAGCGGCTTTCAGGGAGCTGTTTACCCCATAAACCCCAAGGCCGATGCCATATTAGACATCCCCTGCCATGTGAGCGTTAAAGATATTGCAGAAGCGCCGGACATGGCCGTTATCATCATCCCGGCCCGATTCGTACCCCAGGCGCTGGAGGAGTGCGGCCAAAAGGGGGTCAAGGGTGCTGTGATCATTACCGGCGGCTTCAGCGAGGCAGGACCCGAAGGAGAGGTTCTTCAGCAACAAATCGTTGAAATTGCTCAAAGGTACGCCATTCGTATTGTCGGACCGAACTGCCAGGGCGTAAACAATCCCCATTACCCTCTATGCGCTTCCTGGCCGTTGCTAACCCGAAAAGGCAAGATCGCAATTATTGCACAAAGCGGTACTGTAGGCGCTGCAATGATGGACTGGTTATCCGAAGAAAAGCTGGGTACAGCCGGTTTCGTTAGTATGGGCAACCGGGCCGACGTAGACGAAACCGATCTGATCGCCTATTTTAACCAGGATCAAAGCACCGAAGTTATCGCTGCATATATCGAAGGAATAAAACGTCCCGAGCCGTTCATCAAGGCAGTAGAAAAGCTTCAAAAACCGCTCGTTGTCCTTAAGTCGGGCCGCACGCCCAAAGGCAAGGTCGCCGCCGAGTCCCATACCAAGGCACTGGCAGGTGCTGATGCAATTTATGATGCACTTTTTGCCGGATATAACATCTGCCGAGCCTATACCCTAGAGGAATTTTATGATTTTGCCAAGGCTCTGGCTTATCTGAAACCGCCAAAAGGCAACCGTATTCTCTTTATTACAACATCCGGCGGCGCCGCTATTCTCGGTACAGATCAGGCTGAACAGGAAGGCCTTGATGTTTCTCCTCTCTCTGAAGAGGTTGTGGAGACCATTACGCCGCTTATTCCAGCCTACGCCATAAAGGCGAATCCTATTGATCTTACCGGTGATGCTACCGCCCGGATGTTCAGTGACGTTATGGAGGTAACCCGCAAGCATTACGACACTCTGGGAGTGATTTTTGGCGATCCTGTAGAAGATGCTTCCGGCGTAGTAACCCCCGGAGCCAATGAGCTGGTTATTTTTCTTGGCGGAGCAGATGTGGAACGTCATGAACGTGAACTCATGCAACTCAAAGGGATACCCGTATTCCCCACACCGGAACGCGGGGTAAAAGCACTTGCCCGGGTTACTGAACGCAAAGACCTGGCGCAACCACAAAAACCCACACTCACTGTTCCCGCAACCGGCCGTCAATTGTCGCCATACCAAGCATTCACCCGCGTTTCCCAACAGGGACTGCCCTGTATCGGCTTTGGCCAGGCAGACGGTTCCGATACTGCCGTGGAGATAGCCCTTGATCAGGGATTTCCGGTGGCTCTAAAAATCAGTTCCCCTGATATCCTACATAAAAGCGATGTAGGCGGGGTACAATTAAATTTGGATTCTGCTGAAGCGGTTGAAAAAGCTTACGACGAGTTGCTGTCAGCTGTGAAGCTCAGTAATCCCGAAGCCCAGGTGGATGGCGTATTAGTGAGTAAGATGGCACCTCCCGGCCTGGAAGTTATCGTGGGAATGAATCGTGACCCGCAGTTCGGCCCGGCCATCCTCTTTGGGCTTGGTGGCATTATGGTAGAAATCTTTCAAGATGTAAGCCTCAGGCTTCTTCCTTTGACCAAGGATGAGGCTCTGGCTATGATACGAGAAATAAAAGGCTATGGGCTTATTGCCGGCTATCGCGGCCGACCGGCATTGGATGAACAGGCAATTGCAGACTGCATTCTGGCGGTGGCCAAAATGGCTGAAAACCATCCGGAAATCGTCGAGATAGATCTGAATCCGGTCTTCGCCTATCCGGATGGAATTTTGCTTGTTGATGCAAGAATTATTGAAAAAGAGGAAAGTTAATAAGGAAAATATAATCATGCCTCTATCTCAAAACTTTATCTTACGACTCATGAACCAGTTCCCCATGTTACAGTACTTTACCGACCGTCCATTTGGTATAGAGATTGAATTTTTCGGACTGGACTATGTTATTGCCCCGATTGACAATAATATCATCAAACCTTACTGTATTTCATCTCGTGCCATGGACGGCCGGAATATCCAGGAGCTTTATAAGGATTTCAAGATTCCCATAGGGGCTGACAGAGAATCCTGGCACTTTGAGAAAGACGGCTCTGTCAGAGGCAAAGGACATACTCAATTTGGCACCGAGCTGACCAGCCCGATTTTAAGCGGCATCACAGGCCTGGTCCAGGCGTACAATGCATTCCGGTTCCTCTGTAATATCCAAAGCATTGATATTGACGATAGCTGCGGTTTCCATGTCCATCACGGTGTAGATCCAAAAGTGTTTACCTGCAAACACTTACAGGAACTCGTTCGCTTGGTTTGCCCGATAGAGGAGTACTGTTACCTTCTTATTCCGGGGGAGCGACAAAATGCAGAAACCTGTAAACCAATGGAAATCGATGTAAAGGCCTTCCTGGACATTTGCGATGGTGAATCAGAAAAAGGGGGTGACAAAATCAAACAACTATGGTATTCATCAAGAAACCGTTACGATCCAAAGGCAGCCGGATATCCGCGCTACGACAAAACCCGTTATCACGGCCTGAATCTCCACTCATACTGGTATCGCTCCACAATTGAATTCCGCTACCACTCGGCTGTACTGCACAATATTGATGAAGCCATGGAATGGATCATTTTCACCCAGTTTCTTATTGAGTTGAGCCAGGGACATGTCCCTGATATCTACTTTTACCCCGCAGCTAACAAATGGCTGAATGCGATCTATATGATCTACGAAAATTTTGGATATGAGGATTGTATAAAGCGACTGGCAAACTAGCCCAGAGGTGTTGTCCAGAATGATATGCCAGTAGAACCTTTTATTGTATTACCAGAGTCAGATGATCTAAACAGAAAATAACAAACTGGAGGCGATCATGTGTGACATTTTCGCCATATCCGCAGGCTATAACCATACGCCCAAAAAATATTTGCCTGTGTTTGCGGAAAAGGGCAAACAAAACATTAATGGCTGGGGTATCGGTTTTTTTCGTGACGATCAGGCTTTTATGGAAAAATCGTCGGAACAGGTATTCAGCCAGGAGCAGGTTCATGAGAGTTTTCAGAGGCTGGCAAGGGTCATCGACAGCAGAATTATTATTTCCCATATAAATTGCCCCAAAAGTGGTGGCCGACACACTGACCATCGCCATCCGTTAAACCTCTCCTTTCTTGACCATAACTGGCTTTTTGCCCAGGTAGGAGGCGTTAAACACATTGAAGAATATCGGACCACTGAAAAACCTCGCCTGACAGCCGATGTCTATACCGCCAGAATTTTTGAATATTTAAGAGATCGAATGGTTTTACTACATAATCAAAACCGTTATATCACTCTTTATATGGCTCTGCGCATCAGTATTCAAAAACTTGTGTCCGACTATCCGGGTGAGTACGCCTTTTTTCTGGCCAATGAATCGGTGCTTTTTGCTTTTTGTAACTACAGACAGTTAATGCTTCTTAAAGAGTCTGAAAGTATGGGAGATATCCTGGTGATCACCTCGATCAAAGAAGGTCTTAGCCAAAGCAATTGGCAACTGGTTATGCCGGATCCGCAATCTTATGGAGAGCTTTTGGTCATTGCCGGCCCGGATGTGTTATATGCCGGAGATGTTTGAAGCCGGATATTAAAACCTAAATTAATCCTGTTATCCTGTCAATAAAATGTGTGACCTTTTTGCACTTTCTGCAAAGAAAGATTTTTCAGCACCAAAATCCCTGCCCATTTTTGCTGTCAAGGCAAAAAAAAACATGGATGGTTGGGGCATCGGCTATTTCAGGAAGCATCATGCCATGGTAGAGAAATCGGCTAAGGGTGTTTTTGTTTCCGGATACGTTCACGATAGTTTCCAGAGATTAGCCCAGGTGATAAAAAGCAGAATTATTATCTGCCATGTCCGTTTTCGTTCCAGCGGCCCCATAGACGATTGCCACGCGCATCCCTTTGTCCTCAGATTCGGCGGTCACGACTGGATATTCGCCCATAACGGAAAAGCACCGGCCATTGAATCTTACAAAAGCCACAACACCGCCCTTGAGGAAGCCGTGAGCGACTCGGCCAGAGCCTTT
>JAYEFV010000476.1:0-8063 GCA_034658755.1 Thermodesulfobacteriota bacterium
TGCTTTTGAGTTCCCTTACATTTCCGGGCCATGGGTACTGTATCATAAGATCCAAGGCCACATTGGTAATGCCTTGAATTCTTTTTTCGCTTTTCAGACAAATTCTTTGGAAGAATGACTCAGCTAACAGCGGAATATCGCTGGTTCTTTCCCTTAATGGCGGAATCCATATGGGAACCACATTTATCCGGTAATAAAAATCTTCCCTGAAAGCACCTTGATCCACAAGCTGTTTTAGATCCTGGTTGGTTGCCGTGATGATTCTAACATCAATATGAATCGGCCTGTGATCACCCACCCGTTCAATGATCTTTTCTTCAAGCACCCGCAGAAGTTTTACCTGGGTTGAAAGGGGTAAATCGCCAATTTCGTCCAGAAAGATATCACCTTTATGGGCGGCTTCGAATCTTCCGGTTCGACTCTGAAAAGCGCCGGTATAAGCGCCTTTTACGTGGCCAAAAAGTTCACTTTCCAGGAGTGACTCATTCAGGGCCGCACAGCTCACTTTTACATACGGTTTGTTTTGGCGGGAACCACTTTTATGAATTGCTCTTGCTACAAGCTCCTTTCCAGTCCCACTTTCCCCAAAAATAATCACCGGCGCATCCGACCCAGAAGCGTTTGTAATCATGGTAAAAACCTGCTGCATCGGCATTGACGTCCCAAGGATGCCATAAAATTGGTCTTCTATTTCGAGTTCTCGCCGAAAGGTCTCAATCTGGGTTTCTTTTTCAATAAGATCGGTAATATCGGTTATGGTTTCAACAGCGCCCGTTATATTACCATTATCGTCCCGGAGAACAGAAGCATTTTTCACAACGTGAACATGGTCTCCGTTCTTTCGCGTCATAACGCATCGTTGCATCCTTAACTTGCCCGTCTTAAATAATGCACACCAATGGGGTCCTTTCCCTTTACTTCCTCGGATCAGTTCACAGGCATTGCAACTTAATATGGTGCAGGGTTTCCCTATGATTTCTGTCCTAGAATGACCGGTAATGGTTTCAAAAGCCCGGTTAACCGAAGTTATGGTGCCTTCCGTGTCCACAATCATGACGCCGTCCTGAATCGTGTCCACCACTGTTTTCCAATACTTGTTTAGTTTCTGTTCAAACATGGCCCCTCCTGTTCATATGTTAAACAATTTTACTGTCCATCTATTTAACACATTAACAGTTGGATAACAACAAAAATATTAAGCTCGAACTTCAATTCTACACTATTTTTCCAGCAACCCTTAGCCGATAACAAGCGACCACAGGGAAACGTCAAAGTCAACTCTAACTGATTCAGATAGAGGCTATTTGCTTTCCCGGATACGGCACTAAAATCCCAAATCACAATACTCAAATTCCAACACGCGGCGCACGCGCAGCGCAGGCGCTTGCGCCGCGTGAGCGCCTTCGCTGCGCGTGACCAAAACATACCAATTACTTATTGGATGTCTCGCCGTCATTCTATCTGTTTTGAATTTTGAATTTCGGTAATTGATAGTTTTTTGAGATTTGTATTTTGGTGCTTGGAATTTTCATGTTTTTCATAAGCCAGTAACTTTACTTATTCCAAGCAATTACCTTTTTAAATGACGTGGCCCTGCAAGCAACCAGCACCCAATCTTATTTGGCATTATTATTGCTATATTATTAAGTGAAGCGATTGGTAAATCTACAGACCTCAAATGGACAGGAGGTTTACAATGAATAAAGTTGTTCTCTTAACAGATCGTCCTGAAAAATGTGAAACCCTGATATCATGCCTTAAGATACTGTTTCCCGAGTGCGAGGTTCAGGTTCAGCCAAACCAGGCAGCCAAGTTGCAGCGTACGTCTTTGGCTTTAGAACCTTCCACATCTAAAAAATAATGGCGGAAAACAGTGGGTAATTGCTAAGGAGCAGTGACAAATGACAAAAAGGGGGGGGACCAGTGATAAGGAGGAGAACAATGGCATCAAACTTCAGAATTTATTGTCATCAAAACAGGGAGAACCTTCATCTTAAGCTTATGGGAGACTTTGACGGTACGTCAGCCTATGAACTGATTAATATCCTAAAAAAATATCGCGGCATTGCCGGAAGAGTTTTTATTCACACATGCTTTCTTTCTTCGGTACATTCTTTTGGTCTGGATGTATTTCAAAAGAATTGTGCAATCAAAAAACTGTCGCGGATACTGACCTTTACCGGTAAATATGGGAACAAATTGGCGCCTCATGGGAGTATTTTACTAAAACCTAACCCGGATAAACTGGAAAAGTTACAAGTGAACTAAAGAAATAACTACGCTTCTTCCGAGGTGTTTTATGACAACGATAATCGGTATTATATCAAAAAAGCTTAAGGACAGAGGACTGATCCCCGTCGAAATAAACCGGCTTATAAAGGATGTGGCCAACGTAATGAGCAGTGGTAAGTATTGTACACCGGTTTGCGTTAAGCAGAATTTGCAGCGTCTGGGATGGGAAGGTTATGTTTTAGATAATAATATACTGGAACTTATTTTTTTATTCCTTAGCGATCAGAAAATGTATCGAAAAGAATTGTAATTTTAATGGGTTTTAGAAATTCTGAGATGCAAAGTTATGGGGATATTTATCAAAAATAATGCGGACAAGCGTTCAGGAATTGAAAGAAGAGTATTTTCATACACCATCCATATTCCAGAACGAAGATCGGGCAAAAAACGAAGGAGAAGTTTAGGCCCCAGAAGTGGAAAGGGTTTTAAGTTTCCGATCGTTTTTGAACAGGTTCCATTCTTGCAGGATTGGGATAATACCTGAGTGCTGGGTGCTCACCTTCCGATTTGCCTTAAATGAAAGGAGGTGAGAAAGTTATGAAAAAATTAGTCTATCTCTTTGTATTCGTTAGTTTAATGGTTGTAGTAATGTTTTGGGCAACATCTGAAACAGATTATTTGACATGCACAACTTGTATTAATCCATACCTCTTAGGGACATAAAGGAGAACTAACATTTTAAGAATTTTAAACAATCAGACAAAAACGGTTGGTGAGTATTTGACCGCAGTTCAACTGTGCACAACTCACCTTCCGCTTTGGCCCTAAATCAAGGAGTAAGCATGAAGTATAGAATAGATTTTAATGACGGATTGGGGAGTACACTTCAAGTTTTTCATTTATAGACTTGCAGAGGACTATTTTAATCTTAGTTTCTTAGTTATGAGATATTTGCCTTTATTGTCAAAACTTTTTTTATTGCCACCAAGACACCAGGGCACCAAGGCGCCGCCCCAGAGAGACTCTGCCCCGGAGGGAAAGAATAATAAATATATCTTTTGTGTCTTTGTGCCTTTGTGGCAATTGCCGGCTTGTCCCGCTTCCGGGGCTTGTCCGGGTAAGGTTTAAACAAAAAATATAATGAGGTGTTCTCATGATGATAAAAATTATTACAATTATGCTTATTCTTATGTTAAGCGGTCAGGCCCAGGCCATGAGGTTCAAGATCGCCACCCTGTCGCCGGACGGGTCTGTCTGGATGCAAAAAATGCGGGAAGGCGCCGAGGAACTGGCTCGTAAAACCGACAACCGGGTGACGATTAAATACTACCCGGGCGGAGTAATGGGAGATGATAAGGCGGTTTTACGAAAAATCCGCATTGGTCAGCTCCATGGGGGCGCCGTTGTGGGCGGGAGTTTGTCCAAGTTTTATCCCGACAACCAGATTTACAACCTGCCGCTTAAATTTAGATCCTTTGAAGAGGTGGATTATGTTCGCAAACATCTGGACCAGCGAATTGCCGAGGGCCTTGAAAAAGGAGGATTTGTGACCTTCGGGATCGCCGAAGGCGGCTTTGCCTATGTGATGTCCACCGTGCCCATAAGAACCGTCGAGGAGATGCGCCGGCAGAGAGTCTGGATTCCGAACAATGATACGATGATTCTTGAAACGGTCAAGGCCTTTGACATCACTCCCTTTCCGTTGTCCATCGCCGATGTGCAGGCCGGCCTTCAAACCGGGCTGATCAATACGGTCACCACTCCGCCCATCGGGGCGGTGGCACTGCAATGGCATACCCAGATTAACTACCTGATGTACGAGCCGTTTCTGTATATTTATGGTGTGCTGGCCGTGGATCGCAGGGCATTTGCAAAAATATCAACTCATGATCAACGGGTCTTTCGTGAAATAATGGGCCGTATATTCCGTGAGATAGACCGGCTGAACCGAGAAGATAACGTTAACGCTCTGGAGGCGTTACGTAAACAGGGGGTTGAATTTATCAAGCCTTCCGGTGAAGCGCTGGAAAAATGGTATGCTGATGCCGAGGCAGTGCCCAAGCGGCTGATTCGAGCCGGTAAATTATCTCAGGGCATGGTCAATACTCTGGAAACCTTGATTAAAGAATGTCGTTCAAAGCAACTTTGTGCCAAAAAATAAATTTATTTAAAAATCCCATTTTGTTTACCTTTTGGGCTTCTCTTTCAGCTACGACCCAACAAATCAGGAAAGCCGATGATACACCATCTTCTTCGTTATCAAGGACTTGCAGTAGACCACTACGGCTGCGTCCTTGATGCCTCAAATCTGCCTGCCCTGTGAAATGTTTGCCCAATGAAATGTTTACCCCGTTAAATTCGCAGACCATTTAATTGGGGCAGCGCCTATTTCATCGGGGCGAAGCCTATTTCACCGGGGGGGCATCCTCGACTTTCGCTCATTTAGGGTGATACACACCATGACAGCAATCTTGAAAAAAATAAAGTAATGCTGAAGTGAAATATTCAAAACGGGTTGACAAATAGAAATGGCGTTACTTATAATACAAAGTAACGTTAGGTAACGATATTGTAACGCTAAAAGATCTAAATGTTGTGAATTATGGGGCATTGAAAAATTTCAAGAAAAAAAATAGCAAAGAGGTGAAGAGGAGGTGGATTTCTGCCATGCAAAATAAAACATATAATATTATGGATTCCAGTTTTGCGACTCTACTTCTGGAATCAATGGCTGATGGTGTTTTTACCCTTAATAACAAGGGAATAATATCATCATGGAATCCATCCATGGAGCGTATCACCGGCTATTGCGCGAAAGAAGCCATAGGAAAAAGCTGTATGCTGCTGAATTTCAACCGTTGCTTTTCCGAACCCTGGCCAACAGACATTAACAAATGTGGAATTTACGAAAATGCTCGTATTGATGCTGTAGAATGCTTTCTGCGCCACAAAAACGGTAATAATATACCTGTGATAAGAAGCGCAAGACTGGTAACGGATGGGAATAGTAGTGTAAAAGGCGTTGTCGAGACCTTGACTGATATTACTGAACTGAAAAAGGCCCGACGTAAAGCAGAAGATGCCAACCGTCGGCTGGGTGAAATTCATAAGTTTGATAACATTATCGGTAAAAGTCGTGCGATGCAGCACCTGTTTCTATCTATAAAAGCAGCTATCGCAAGCGAAGCAACCATCCTGCTCCAAGGCGAAAGCGGTACGGGTAAAGAGCTGGTTGCCGGTGCTATTCATTACAACAGCGATCGAAACAAAATGCCATTTGTAACTGTGAGCTGCAGTGCACTTTCAGAATCTCTTCTGGAAAGCGAATTGTTCGGCCATGTAAAAGGCGCTTTTACCGGAGCTGTTCGCGACCGTGTCGGCCGCTTTGAGAAAGCCGACGATGGAACCATATTTTTGGATGAAATAGGCGAAATTAGTCCTTTTATTCAGATTAAGCTGCTTCGTGTGCTGCAAGAACGGGAAATTGAGCGGGTCGGTGACTCGAAAAAATGTAAAATCGACATCCGAATCATTGCAGCCACAAACAAAGATCTGTACGACCTTGTCAATAGGGGACATTTTCGTGAAGATCTCTATTACCGCCTTAAGGTGTTTCCGATTTATATACCTCCTTTACGAAAAAGGAAAGAAGACATTTCGCTTCTGACAAGTCATTTCATAACTGATCAGAATAAAAAAACCGGCAAACGGATCAACGGTGTTTCGCAGTCTGCAATGAGAATTCTCATGGATTACACCTGGCCCGGCAACGTGCGTGAACTGGAAAATGCCATTGAGCATGCCTTTGTTCTTTGCAATGATGAGCATATCGATATTTTTGACCTTCCTGTTGAAATACGGCAGATTGAATATCATCCCCCTGACTATAGATCAGTTAAACGTCCTTCAAGTTCTTTATCGCCACGGAAAAAGCTTTCCCGAGAAAAGCTGCTTGAACTTCTAAATAAATGCAACTGGAATAAGGCCGAAGTTGCACGTAGAGTGGGCCTGAGTAGAACCGCAATCTGGAAGTACATGAAAAAGTGGGACATTCCTCTTAAACCGCCGTCAAATTAAATGAACCGAAAGGTCAATCCATTCAGGAAGAATTTCAATCCATAACGGCATGGCCACATCCTTTTACACGGAAGTCATTAAAGGATTAAAGACAACTCCATGTTACAAATCAAACTCCCATTTGATCCTCCGCAATCTGGAATGAAACATCTTTCATACCGTGATCGATTGCTTCACTCGCCCTGGGAACAGGCGACATTGACTGCGTATACCACTTTGCATTGTCTGAGCTACAGGCAGCGGCATCCGAAAGAGCCCATATTTTTTTGGGAGGGTTACGGAACATCTTTTGACAAGTTTGATTTTTCGGGATATTCAATGTATCCCAAAAGATGCTAGGTCTGAGGTAACAAATGGATATCTTAAAAACGATTTCGACTTGATATTTACAGCCCGAGTTTGATATCTATCAAATTGCTTATGATGAGATCATGGCAAGTTATGTTGTCAGGTTTGATTTCGGTTATGAATCGTGACTCTATCACATGACTCCTTTTCATCGGCCCATATCTCATATCAATACCATAAGGTAGCATAACTATGTAAGTTGTTACATAAATTTATGTAATGTGCCTCACAATTACATATGTTTTTCTATGAAAATATTTATAAAGTTAGGCAGAACCCCATTAATATAAAGTTAACCTATTGATATATATGGCAATAAATAAATAATGTTCGTTTGGTCTGATTTTTGCTTAGCTTATGATAAGAAAAGTTTTTTCTGTACTCTAATTGATGATCTATTTGCGAAAAGGTTAAAATTGATTCAGGATATTAAAGTGATTAAACAACGAAGCGATAGATATAGAGCATTCAGCATTGAACCAAGAAATACTTACACCGCTCTTCCCTCAAAAAATTTGCTGGTCTATGAAATAACTAAATATGGAGCGGCAAATGAAAATTGATTCATCTACTTATGATCAATTATCAGTTACTAAATGGGTGGGCGGAAAAAGCTTTAAAGATACAAACCAAACTTTTTGTTTAGATATTAGTTCAAACTGCCATGATATTATCGAAGTTCAAGAGTATGAAGTTATAGAGTCCAGACCTCTCATTCCAATAGAGAAGGATTCTGCTCAAGAACTTAGCTTACTATCTCGAGGATTAACCTTTAAAGAAAGAATGATACGTAAAAGGGTTGCTACCATTTACCAAAATTATGCGAATATCTCATTTGCTAATAATGTGAGCCGAATAGATGTACGTATTTAACTATTGGAAGTGAATAGCAGCAACATCCGGCATATTTGATTTTTGAATTGCGCAAAAATAAATACTAAAAAGTTGCGATCACTGACTTAATTCGATAAATATCAATGGTCTAAAATATTTGGGATATCGTTTTTTCAATAAGGGCAGATCCTTTTTCAAAAGTTTGCCCTTTTCACTTTTTAAGATCACACAGAGCTAAAAAAGACGGAGGTCATTACAACTGTAATGATATCCAGGTCCGCATAATAACATGCTATGTATGACCGGAATTTTAAGCCTAAAATCTTTACCAGATATCACAATGCCTGCTAAATAGTTTAAGGCCCGAATATTGGTAAGAGAGATAACACCGGTTTGATTCTGTTAGAAATCATCACTTTTCTGAAAGTGACGATACAGGCACAACCTCACGAATTAAGACCGTAACAGAATGCTTCTATATGTATAGATGTGGTTAAGGCCGAAGGAAGAAACAGGCTGATATTCCGTTTTTTTTATAAAAACTATTTGGTTATAGTTTGTCCGGTTGGAGG
>JAYEFV010000477.1:0-8059 GCA_034658755.1 Thermodesulfobacteriota bacterium
CCTTTAAAAAAATTTCTTTCTGAGAGGACGATTCCTCTTCTTTTACATGTCTGTCGAATTTGGAGATGGAACCTTACATTAAAAATTAGACAAAATCGTCTTAAACAAAATGGGAGTACTATTCGATATATTTCCTTGTACTATGGCCAATGATTTGCTAAATATATTTAATATAGTTATCAGTATTATAAAATTGGTTGTAAGAAGCCATACATCATGCGTGCCTAACACAAATGACCGAAAAGATTTCAGCAGCAAACCCTAGCCTGGATCCGGAAACCTGGGTCGATCAATATGGGGATTATTTGTACCGATTTGCGCTATCACGTGTTCAAGATCGGACTGTGGCTGAAGATTTGGTACAGGAAACATTTCTGGGCGCCCTGCATGGACGTAAAAACTTCAAGGGACGCTCCGCCGTACAAACCTGGTTAACGGCCATTCTCAAGCACAAGATTGTGGATTACCTCAGGGGAAAAAACCGGGAGCAAGCCATAGACGATATCGATGCGGTAACCCAAACTGTTGACGGGTTCTACCATAGCAGTGGAACCTGGAAAATCCCGCCAGGCAAATGGGATCCGGATCCTTCGAAAATATATAACCAGCGTGAATTTTTGGACACACTTTTCAAATGTCTGTCAGAACTTCCCGGCCGGCTGTCCAAAGTATTCATGCTCAGGGAAATGGAAGGTCTCAGTACCAAAGAAATCTGTAATACTTTACAGGTTTCCGCGACCAATAGTTGGGTGATGCTCTACAGGGCAAGAGCGTATCTGAGACGCTGCCTTGAAACATTATGGTTTAATAAAACCAAAGAAGAAAACAGATAATGTCTCACTGGATGTTCAATTGTAAAGAGGTGTCACGTCGGGTATCCGAATCCATGGACCACAGGCTCCCGCTTTATCAACGGATGCTGATCCGGATGCATCTTTTGATGTGCAAGTACTGTTCCCGCTTTCGGCGTCAGCTACTGCTGCTTAGAGAATTCAGCCGGAGCCCTCAACTGGCTGAAGACTTTCCGGACCTAACCGTTGTTCTGACTCAAGATGCCCGCGAACGAATTCTGCAGGCGTTAAAGTCCTCGTCGCATTAAATGGAATACTCTCGTCGGTTTGTTCCGCTTATCTCTTAAGATCTGTTTCAGCTAATGCTTTCGCAAGGTTGATATGTATCATGTTCTCCATTGGCATTTTTTAAAAATAGGTATTCATTTGAAAAATGTTCAATTTTGCCTGTGGTTTTAACTCGTTAATTATTCTGAAGAATCTTCCGGAGCACACATTGCAGAATGCCGCCGTTTTCAAAGTACTCCACATCCACATCCGTATCCAGCCGTGAAATCACTTCAAAATCGACCGTTTTTCCATCTTCTGTTACACCCTTGACCTGTAATATTTTTCGCGGCCTCATATCTTGGATTCCGCTGATATAAAACGTTTCAGAACCCGTTAACCCAAGGCTTTCCAAATTCTCATTCTCTTTAAACACCAACGGCAGTACGCCCATGCCAACCAGATTGCTCCGGTGAATCCGCTCAAAAGATTCGGCAATCACCGCTTTTATTCCCAAAAGGATCGTTCCTTTTGCGGCCCAGTCTCTGGAAGACCCGGTCCCGTATTCTTTGCCTCCCAATACAATCAGCGGTCTGGATTCAGCCATATATTCCAGGGCGGCGTCATGGATAAACATCTCTTTTTTAGCGGGAAATTTTACGGTAAAACTGCCTTCCTTAGGTGCGACAAGCTTATTTTTTATGCGAATATTTCCGAAAGTTCCCCGAATCATCACTTCGTGATTTCCTCTGCGCGAGCCATAGGAATTAAACTCTGCAGGAAGCACGTGATTTGCCATCAGGTAGCGGCCGGCTGGATAATCTTCGGGTATTGCTCCGGCCGGAGAAATATGGTCCGTGGTAACCGAATCTCCCAACAATAAAAGTACACCGGCATTTTCCATATCCGATGGCCTGGCCTTATCGAGAGTGAAATTTTCAAAATACGGCGGCTTTTTAATATAGGTGGACTGTTCATCCCAGTTAAAGGTAGTGCTTTCTGTAACTTCCAGGTCCTGCCAGAATTCGTCACCGTCAAAAATTTTGGCGTACTCACTCTCAAAAAACTCTTTATGAACATGCTTGTGAACCAACCTTTGGATTTCCTCGTTACTTGGCCAGATATCCGAAAGATAGACAGGCCGACCTCCGGAATCGATTCCAACCGGTTCCACTGTCAAATCGATATCCACGCTTCCGGCCAGCGCCAGTGCAACTACCAGCAACGGTGATGCTAAAAAATTCGCTTTGATACTCTGATGGATTCTGGCCTCGAAATTGCGGTTTCCTGACAGTACCGAGGCTACAGTCAGGTCATTTTCAGAAATCGTTCTCTCAATCTCCGAATGCAGGGGACCGCTGTTTCCGATACAGGTGGTGCATCCGAAGGCTGCCAGATGAAAACCCAGGGTTTCAAGATAGGGCATCAAACCGGCGTCTTTAAGATACCGAATGACCACTTTGGAACCCGGGGCCAGGGAAGTCTTTACATGCGGAGGGACTTTTAATCCCTTGGTCACGGCCTTTTGGGCCAAAAGTCCAGCTCCGATCAGGACAAAAGGGTTTGAGGTGTTTGTGCATGAAGTTATGGCAGCGATCACAATGCTCCCGTGGCCGATTGTGGCCGCTTTTCCGTCAAGATTCACCGGATACTTCCCGGCGTCAGTCACCTTGCAAATGGGCTTCCTGACCGTTCGGCAACCGGATTCGTCGTGAAACGTGGAGATATCGGCAGGATCCGCGTCTCGATCATAGTCACACTCCAGTATCGTGGCAAAGTTGGCTTTAAGATCCTTTACCTCGATCCTGTCCTGGGGTCGGGCCGGACCTGCAATAGAGGGTTTGACCGAGGAAAGGTCGAGTTCGAGAACCTCAGTGTAATCCGGTTCTTCTTGCCCGGTATAAAACAAATCCACGGCCCGGGTATAGATCTCAACCAGATCGGCCTGTTTTTCCCGATGGGTCAGGTGAAGGTATTCTATGGTCTTTTCATCCACCGGAAAAAACCCGACGGTGGCACCGTATTCCGGCGTCATGTTGGCAATGGTCGCTCGATTCGGAACTGACAGTTTCTTCATTCCGGATCCGAAAAATTCGACGAATTTTTCCACAACATTTTGTTTCCTGAGCAGTTCGGTCACCACCAATACAAGATCGGTTGCCGTGATTCCTTCTTTCAATTCACCCACCATCTTTACACCGATAACTTGAGGAATCGTCATATAATATGGCTGTCCGAGCATGACGGCCTCAGCCTCTATGCCGCCAACACCCCAGCCCATTACGCCGATGCTGTCAATCATGGTTGTATGTGAGTCGGTGCCGACCAGAGAGTCCGGATACGCCATGGTTTTGTCGTAGTTCGATTCGACCATCACAACCTGCCCCAAATATTCAAGATTTACCTGGTGGCAAATTCCGGAATTCGGAGGAACCACCCGAAAATTGTTAAAACTCTTCTGAGCCCATTTCAAGAGCGCATATCTTTCTCCATTACGTTCATATTCCTTGGCCACATTCTTTTGTAACGCGTCCCGGGCGCCAAAATAATCAACCTGAACGGAATGGTCGATGATCAAATCGACCGGTACCATCGGGTTGATTTTCATTGGATCGCCGCCGAGATCTTTTACGGCATCCCGCATGGCGGCAAGATCGACAATTGCGGGAACACCGGTAAAATCCTGCATCAGGACCCGTGCCGGATGAAAAGGTATTTCTACCGGTTCTTCATATCTTTTTTCCCACCTGGCGATCTTGAGCACATCCTTTTTTCTGACAATACAGTCATCCAGTTTCCTTAACAGATTTTCAACAAGAATTCTGATCGAAAACGGCAGCTTATTTACATCCGCAATGCCTTTTTCCTGAAACAGGCTGATGTCTGCAATTTCATACTGCCTGTTGTTTACCTTGATCTGCCGGATAAATTCCTGTTTTTGCATAGCGTCCCCTCTATTAAAGAATCGGGCCCGGACGTCCCGGCGTTGATTTGCCCCTCAACAAGCTGCAAGTTTTCATGGCGCATCTCCTTTAAAAGTAGCTAATCCCAACAACCGGACCGCTACTTCCGGGTCAATTCGGTAGCGGCTGCCGATTCCTTGAAAAAAATGATGTCTTTCAATAAGGGCGATCCCCAGTTGAGTGATTATCATTTGTTGACCGGTTTCTTTTTCACGGGCTACGGCTTCCCCCTTTTCAAAAACACCGTCTGTTTTAAATGGAGAGGGAACCCTTCCTCTGGATTCGTAAAAGGTAGCAAAGACACCCGGTTTGATTTGAATTTCAGCGCCATGGGCTTGCTGTGCTTGTTGATAAACCGCCTTAAGGCTATTGACCAATGTTTGTATGGAAATTCCGAGCCGGTCCAATTTTCTTTGATCAGCAGAAATAATTTCATCAACCGGACGCGTATCATGTCCCATAAAACCTTCTGCTGAAAATTTTGAAGGCCCTAAGCTCTGAATTAATTCATCCTCAGCAGGGCTTCGTTTCATGTTGTGATCCCGTGTTTTAAAATTTTAGGCAAACTTGTCATAATAAATTTTCTCTTCCGGCATTCCGCCTTCCGTCAATACGGATACGCACGCATTAATCATGCCCGGCGATCCGCACAGGTAGGCTTCGTGAGCGGATGTGTCCGGAAAGTATCGTTTCACCACATCCGTAATTAATCCCTGCTCTCCCTGCCAATCCGAATCCTCGGGTTCTTGTGACAGGGCCGGGACAAATTTGAACCATTCTGATGAATCGGCGATCTTGTTCAGCTCATCCGCATAAAATAAATCTTTCTGGGAAATGGCACCAAAGAAGTAAACGGCATTCCGCTGAATGCCTTTTTCAACCATCTTTTGTATGATGCTCCAGATCGGTGCCATGCCGCTGCCGCCGGCAATAAAAATAATCGGAGCATTTGTATCTGACATGTGAAATTCGCCGTAGGGGCCTGAGAAATAAAGTTCCTTTTCTTCCTGAAGATAATCAAACACCCATGTGGTGCAGATGCCTTCCGGAACCTTGCGGATCATCAACTCAATGTGTCTATTGTCAGACGGCACCGAAGAAATCGAATAGGCGCGCATTACCTCTTCTCTGCCTTTATATTCTTCAGACTCCAGTTGAATATATTGTCCGGCCACAAAATCGATGGTTTGGGGTTCAATGAGTTCAATACGCAGCCCGGCAATATCATAGGTGAGCATTTCTTTTCCAATGAGCTTTGCCCGAAAGTGCTTGACCGCAAACAGTTCTTTTGGGATTTCAATTTTAAGGTCGTTTCGGATTTTGACCTGGCACGACAACCGAACGCCGGTTTTGAGTTCTTCAGATGTTAAATGGGGCTCTTCCACGGGCCCGACAAACCCGGCGCCTTCTGACACTTTAAGTTTACAATAGGCGCAACTGCCCCGGCCACCACATGCCGATGGTATAAAAATGCTGTTTTCCGCCAGGGCGGACAACAGGGTTGAACCGCCGTCAACGGTCAACTCCCTCTCGCCGGCATTGATATCGATTTCACAGGGGCCGTAATTCAGGATCTTTTTTTCAGCCATAACCAGCACGGCCGCCAAAAAACCGCCACATGCTGCTAAAAACCCTACAGATATAAATACCGCGTTAAGCATATTATTATTCAACAAATTAAATTTTGATCATTCCGGAAAATCCCACAAAAGCGAGCGCCATAATACCGATAATGATCAAAGTGATCCCGGGGCCTTCCAAACCTCTGGGTACAGATGCTTCGTTTATCTTTTCACGTATGCCCCCGATGATGGTGATGGCCAAAAACCATCCCAAACCGCTTCCCAGGCCAAAAGCAAACGCCTGCAGAAGACTATACGGTTTGTTGAGCATAAAAAGCGACGTCCCCAGAATGGCGCAGTTGACCGTGATTAATGGTAGAAAAATACCTAAAGAAAAATAAAGTTTTATGGATACCCGCTCAATCACCATTTCCACAAACTGAACAAAGGCTGCGATAACGATGATAAAAACAATCAGTTTTAAATAGGCGATGCCAAGAGGAACCAAAAGAAACTGAAATACCAGATAATTGATTACCGCCGTGCAGGCAGTAACAAAAATGACGGCCAGTCCTAACCCCAGACTGGCATCCACTTTTTTCGATACGCCCAGACAGGAGCACATCCCCAGAAACCGGGTCAGCAAAATATTATCGGTAAAGGTCGCTGAGATAAGAATCAAAAAGAACGTTTGAATTATTCCGGAATGTAAAACGTCCATCACATATCCTCTGTAAGACTACTCCTTGGGTTCAAATTTTGCCCTGGCAATCCAGGTGACAATGGCCAGCATAAAAAATGCGCCAGGCGGCATAACCATGATGGTCCATTGGTGCCACCAGAGCTCGGTTGCCGGCAATGCAACTCCTAATAGGGTGCCAAAGCCGGATATTTCACGCACAATGGCAATCGCAATCAAAACCATTGAATAACCAAGCCCACAGGCGATCCCGTCTAAAAATGAAGGGATGGGTTTGTTTTGACTGGCAAATGCTTCGGCGCGGCCCATGATAATACAGTTGGTAATAATCAATCCAACGTACGGACCGATAAAACGATGGATATCCGGGGCCATTGCATTAATGGTGATATCAACCATCATCACATAGCTGGCAATAATGAGAACCTGAACAATCATTCGGATTCGCTGCGGAATGTGTTTTCGCAAAAGGGAAACCGTAACATTAGAAAACGCCGTGGTGAAAATGACTCCAAAACACATGAACAGCGTGTTGGCTAACAGGTTGGTTACGGCCAGCGCCGAACAGATGCCCAGCACTTGTCGATAGATGGGATTGTCGCTAAAAATGCCCTGTTTAAATATTTTTTTCGAATCGGCTGTCATGGAATTATCTTTGCATCGTTTATATTGAACCCTTTATCCCGAATGGGTCAGTCAATTTTTAAGGCCCGTATGCGTTCAAGCTCAGCATTTAAAAACCGCTTTAGCGCCATGGATGTCTGGGTGGCACCGGTGATGGCATCAACCTGGTTATCCGGCTTTGCTCCGGTTGCACGTCCGATGATCACCCTGTCCGAAAGATCTTTGTTCCAGGCGATGCGCACGCCTTTGAACTGGTCCGTAAACCATTTTTCCTCAATACGGGCGCCTAATCCGGGTGTTTCTTTTTGATCATAAAATTGAATGTTTATGATTTTTTCAAGATCCTGCGTTAATACAATAATCCCGTCGATGCGATCCCAGAATCCCATGCCGCTGAAATCAAAGCCGATTGCCGGGTTTTCTGGATCAATTCGTCTATAAACATTTCTGATGCGGTTGCCTTCCGTTATGCCCTTTATCCGTATGTGTTTTGAAATGGCCTCGGCATAAGCTTTTGCACTTTCGTCCGAAACCCGGAGTAAAAACGCCCGGCATATGATGCGGTTTCTATGAAATCTTTTATTCTTTTCCAGCATATCTTGGGTGGCGTTATGCACCACCGATACACCGGTGCCAAACACCACACAAATCACAATCATGAAGCCGATGATATATGCCGCGCTTTTTTTATTCATGACGCGGACCCTTGTTTTTGTTTTTTGTAAACCTGGTATCGTTTAATCCACAGGTCCAGGGAAGGTGCCAGCATATTCCCTAAAAGGATGGAAAAACCAACCCCTCCGGAAAACACGGCCTTATATCGAAATAGAACAATCATCATGCCGATAAAAATGGCGTATATCCACTGTGAAGTTTTAGTGTTAGGCGCTGAAACAGGATCGGTCACCATAAAGGCTGCTGCATAAAGCAACGCGCCCGAAAACAACGTAAAGCAAACCGGAGGGACATCATTTAAACCCAAAATGTGCCTTAATATGACATTCAGGACCACGGCTCCGATAATTGTACCCAAAAACAGGCGGTACTGTGCAGTTTTCGTATATAAAAGATAAAAACAGGAGAGCAAAATCATAATAGAACAGACCTCGCCGGCAGAGCCTGCGGTCAGCACGTATCCATGACCTTCATGGG